>CALVSU010000011.1 GCA_944359385.1 uncultured Clostridia bacterium
CGCCGCGATGGCGTTCAGAAGGTTCCTGATCTTCTTCTCTCCGAACCCTTCCAGCTTGGAAAGGTCCTCTTTTTTCAGCGCGTACAGATCGGAAAAATTGCGCACGTTCAGTTCGTCGAAGAGCTGCGCCGCCGTCATTTCGGAAAACCCGTCGATGTCCATCGCGCCCTTGGAAGCGAAATTCGCGAGCGCGGCGATCACGCGCGGGCGGCAGGACGTATTCGTGCAGAAGAGGTTTGCCCCCTCTTCGGTGAGCGGCTGCCCGCAATACGGACAGACGGTAGGTTTTTCGACGTCCGCGCTCGAACCCGTGTGCTCGGATACGCCCAGGATCTCGGGGATCACCTCGTTGCTCCGCCGTATGATGACTTTGCTCCCCACTTTGACGTCTTTTCTCTGTATGTCGCCGAAATTGTTGAGCGTCGCGCGGCGCACCGTCGCGCCCGCAAGCTCGACGGGCGAAACGTGCGCGAGCGGCGTGAGTTTTCCCGTCCTTCCGACCTGCCATGTGACCTTTTCCACCGTCGTGACCGCCTCTTCCGCTTCGAACTTGAAGGCGATCGCCCAGCGGGGAAACTTATCGGTATATCCCATTTTTTCGCGCACAGTGTATTCGTTCACCTTGATGACGGCGCCGTCCGTCAGCACGTCCAGCGACTTTCTCTGCATATCGATCTCGGCGATCGCGTCGAACACTTCCTGCGCGTTTTTGCACAGCCGCGTATGCCCGAACACGTTGAAGCCTTCCCTTTTCAGAAATTCCGCCGCCTCTTCCTGCGACGACACGATCGGATCGGACATGAAATTGACATCGTAAAAGAGGATCTCGGGCTTTCTCGCCGCCGTGACGGCGGGATCGAGATTTCTTACCGCGCCCGCCGCCGCATTGCGCGCGTTTTTCAACGGTTCCGCCGCCGTCTTATTGTATTCGTCCAGCACGGAAAGGCGTATCACCGTCTCCCCGCGCACTTCCAGCGTGCCCTTATAGCTTATGGAAAGCGGAAAACTGAGTATCGTCAGCACCTGCGCGGTCACGTCTTCGCCGACGGTGCCGTTTCCCCTCGTCGTCGCGCGGACGAACCTGCCCTCGTCATAGGTAAGACAGATCGTCAGCCCGTCAAACTTGTATTCCACGACATAACTTGCTTCGCCCGCCTTTTCCACGCGGGTGAAAAAAGCGTTCATCTCGTCGTCGGTGACCGCTTTGTCCAGGCTGTACAGGCGCGCAATGTGCTCGTGACGGGCAAACGCCTTGACGGGCTCGCCGCCCACTCTCCGCGTGGGGGAATCCGCAAGCCGCACGCCGCTCTCCGCTTCCAGCTCTTTGAGTTCGTCGTAAAGGCGGTCATACTCCGCGTCGGGAACGCTGGGCGCGTCCTTCACGTAATATTCGTATGCGTACCTGTTCAGAAGGTCGACAAGTTCGCGCATTCTGTCCATATCTGCCTCCCGCCGCAAAGCAAAGCGGCTGTTTCATAAATCAAACAAACGGCTGTTTTTTGCCGTAAAACAAAGCGGCGTCCGTTTCGCCTGCATAAAGCGAAGAAAGTTTCACAGCAGGGTGAGCGGCGCAAGCTGTGCGGAAAGCGCCTTGATCCCGAGCCCCGGAAAGCTCACGTTGATGACCATGGCGGGGCCCTCCCCTTTGACCGCGACGATCATGCCGTCGCCGAATTTGGGATGATGCACCTTCACGCCCGCTTTATAGCGCGAATAGTCCTTCCCGCCCGAAGAAGGCGAAGGCGAGGGCGCCGCGGGCCGCGCGATCTGTCTGTACGCGGCGGCGGCGGAAAATCCCGTACTTTTCTGATCGGAGAAGTCGCTGTGATAGCCGTACTCCTCTTCTTCCTGATCCCGCCGCGCGGAAAATTTCCTGCCGCCGTAGGAAGAATACCCCGCATAGCCGCCCGAACCGCCGTGACCGCTCCTCTGATAGCCGTCCGACGCGCGGCGGGCATATTCTTCGTATGCGGAACGGGTCGAAGGGATGTTCATGACGGAAGCGAGTTCCCCCACGAAGCGGGACTGCATGGTCATTTCGCGTTTCCCGTAGAGATAGCGGCTCTTGGAACGGGTGATGAACAGCCGCTCCCGCGCCCGCGTGAGGGCGACGTACATGAGCCTGCGCTCCTCTTCCAGTTCGCCATCGTCGAAGGCGGCGCGGGAAACGGGCATGATGTTTTCTTCCATGCCGACGAGAAACACGCACCTGAATTCCAGCCCCTTGACCGAGTGGATGGTCGCCAGCGTAACGTAGTCGGATTCGTCCATCTCATCGGTGTCCGAACTGAGCGTGACCTGGCTGAGAAAATCCGAGAGGGTCGCGCCCTTGTTCAGTTTGCAGAATTCGTCCACCGAATTGACGAATTCGTCGATGTTCGCCTTTTTGTTGATGCTCTCGTCGGAATCGTCGGCATACATCGAGAGGATGCCGCTGTCGTTGATGACGTCGCGGATGAGTTCGTCCGCGCTCATCTCCGCGCCTTTGAGCACGAGAGATTTCAAAAGCTCGCCGAACGCTTTGATTTTAAGTTTGCTCCCCGCGTTGAGCGGAAGGGTGTCCACTTCGAGCACCGCGTCGTAGACGGACAGCCCCGTCTCCCGCGCAAACGTTTCCAGCGTCTCCACCGACTTTGCGCCGATGCCGCGCTTCGGGACGTTGATGATGCGCACGACCGCTTCGCTGTCGAAGGGATTGCTGATCACGCGCAGATACGCCAGAAGGTCTTTGATCTCTTTTCGTTCGTAGAATTTGAAGCCGCCGAACACCTTGAACGGAATGCCGTATTTTGCGAACTCCTGCTCGAACGAACGGGTGAGCGCGTTGATGCGCATGAGTATGGCAAAATCGGAAAAAGAATACCCTTCCGTGCGCATGAGATCGGACACGGTGCGCGAAACGTACAGCGCTTCGTCCGTCTCCGTTTCCGCCTGAAAATACGACGCCTCCGACCCTTCGTCATTCTCCGTCCAGAGCACTTTTTCCTTGCGCCTGCCGTTGTTCTGAATGACCGCGTTGGCAAGTTTGAGAATGTTTTTCGTAGAACGGTAATTCTGTTCGAGCTTATATACCTTCGCGCCCTTGAAATCCTTTTCGAACCCGAGAATGTTTTCTATCTTCGCGCCCCGCCAGCCGTAAATGCTCTGATCGTCGTCGCCCACGCAGAAGAGATTGCCGTGCACCAGCGACAAAAGCCGCACGATCTCATATTGAACGCGGTTGGTGTCCTGAAATTCGTCGACGTGTATGTAGCGGAACCTGCCCGAAAGGTATTCGAGCGCCTCTTTGTCCGTTTCGAGGAGACGCAGCGTCTCGTTGAGCAGATCGTCGAAATCGAACGCGTTGTATTCTTTCAGATGCGCACAATACGCCGCGTATACCTTCACGATGTCGCGGATGCCGCGCACCGTGCTGTTTTCTTCGGCATACGTTTCGGGATCCTGTCCGAGCATCTTCGCGTTCGCAATGTGAAACTTGACATTTTTCAGAAGTTTCTCGTCTTCGAACCCGCATTCGGCAAAGGACTTTTTGATGACGTTCGTCCGCTCCGTTTCGCTGTAAATGGAAAAATTCCTGTTGTACCCCATGCGGTCGGCAAACTGGCGCAGGATGCGCACGCACATGCTGTGTATCGTGCAGATCCACATACTCTCCGCCCCGTCCACCATGCGCGAAAGGCGCTGCCGCATCTCGTTGGCGGCTTTGTTCGTAAAAGTGATCGCCAGAATGGAAGAAGGATATACCCCCTTTTCTTCCACGAGATATGCGATGCGCGACGTGAGCACGCGCGTTTTGCCGCTGCCCGCGCCCGCGAGAACGAGCACCGCCCCTTCCGTGTCCAGCACGGGTCTGATCTGTTCTGGATTGAGTTTGCCGAGAATTTTATCCATACGCCGCCCTGCGCCCCGCTCCCGCGGAACGTTCCTCTCTTCGAAATACTGCTTTATTATCATAGCATATTTCCCGTTAAACTTCAAGCTTTTGCCGCACGCCGCCTGCATTTGCGGCAAAAGAAAAAAAGGAGCTTCCCGCCCCTTTTCCGCTCTTCCTTCGCATTGCCTTCGCGCCGTCTGCGACAATTTCCCCGCCGTGCAGACCATCACCGCGCAACTTTTTCTTCGCGCACGCGCTGAGAAACGGCCGCATTGTATGCCTGCCGCGCCTGTCTTTCAGCCGAAAAAACACTCTGCTCCAACGATGTCTCCCGCGCGCTCAGCGGTGTTCGTATTCTCTCTCGCGGCGGAACCTTTCCAGCGCGCGGAGATATTTTTCGGACAGATTGAGGGTATAGCGCTGTTTTTCCTCGTAAGAAAGCCTGGAAAACGCCTCCCTGTCGGTGAGTCTGCCGATCGCGTCGCTCACCTCTCCTTCCGTAAGAAGGAGTTTTTTGACCTTTTCGTAAAACGCGTCGTCCTCGCCGCCGCGGATAGTATAGGTGACTTTGCCCGCGAAATAGCGCTCCACTTTGCTCTCGTTGAGCCCCTCGCTCTTTGCGCGCGCAAGCTCGCCTTCCAGATCCTGCCTGTAATTTTCCCAAAAACCGTTTTTCAGCCGTGATTTTGCTTCCCGCGCCATGCTTCTGAAATTTCTCGCTTCGCTTTTCGACATAATTCGCCTCCCCTCGCTTTCCTTCGCGTTCTTTCCCTGAATTCCGCCCCTCTTTCGCCATTTTTCGCGCAAACAAAAAGCCCGTTATCTTGCAATAACAGGCTTTTTCTTTTGCGTTCAGTTTTTGTTGCTTCTCTTTCTCGCGGCTTCCGACTTCTTCTTTTTTCTCACGGAAGGCTTCTCGTAATGTTCTTTACGGCGAAGATCTCCGATGATTCCGTCGCGGGAGCACTTTCTCTTGAAACGGCGCAGCGCGCTGTCGATAGATTCGTTTTCTCCGACTCTGATCGTAGACATCCTTTTTCAACCCTCCTTCGCCTTACGCACTTCGTTAACGCAATTATTTTAATCCAAAAGGAAAAGAATGTCAAGTTTTTTTACGCAGGAATTTTTATTGCGGAAAAATCCTGCAAAACTTCTTTTTTTTCGGCAAAAAATGACACCCGACGATCGTTCTCAATCCCGAAAAAATAATTTCCCCTGTGCTTGCACGCCAAAAAAATTGACGGCATTATTTATATTTGTTATACTATATATATCAATTTTTTTAAATTGTTTTGTCGTGAATTTACAGGCGATATCGTATCTTGCTTCCATATAACAATGAGAGAATTATGAAAACCGTCTGCCCGTTTCAAAAAGGCGCGGTTTCGCTTATAAACAGTAAGCAAAGGAGACAGCTGTGAACACTTGTAGCAACTGCGGTCAGAAATTCGAGGGAAGTTTCTGCCCCAACTGCGGCGAAAAAGCCAAAGCGCCCGCTCCTGCGGTACCCGCGTCGGCTTTCTGCCCCAACTGCGGCTCGCCTTTGAACGGCGCAGGCGCATTCTGCCCGAAATGCGGTAAAGCGCTCAACGCGCCCGCACAGCGAGCGAACAATGCGGCGCCCCGCCCCGCACAACAGCCATATGCCGCGCCCGTGCAACAGGCTTATCAGCCCATGCAGTCCATGAACGCCATGCGGCCTGCGGCAGGGCCGAACGGCGCTCCCGCAGGCGGCGCTCCCGCTCCTTATGGCGCACCCGCCGCTCCCGGCGCACACGGCATCATGCCCTATCCTCCTGCGGAATCCAAGTTTACGGGCGGTGCGTTCGGCAGATTCGGCGTAAACTTCCTCGTTATCTTTGTTTCGCTCATCACCCTTTCGCTGGCTCTGCCCGCGATGATCTGCTTTAAGCAAAGATATCTCGCAAGCCGCACCTTCATCAACGGCAGAAAAATGTATTTTGACGGAAAAGCCATGCAGCTGATCGGAAAATACATTGTCTGGTTGCTGCTGAGCATCGTCACCTGCGGCATTTACCTTCTTTTCCTGACCAACCGCATGGAAAAGTGGGTGACTTCGCACAAGCATTTTGAAGGCGTACAGGGCGGCGTTTCCAAATTTACGGGCGGCGCGATCGTCTATTTCTTCGTCAATCTTTGGGCGCTGATCGTCACGATCATCACCTTGACTTTCGGAATGCACTGGGCGACCTGTTTCAGACAGCGCTGGAAGAAAAAACATACATACATCGACGGTCACAGGTTGTATTTTGACGGCAAAGCGATCCAGCTGTTCGGTAAACGCATCTGCTGGGGACTTTTGACGATCATCACCTTCGGCATTTTCTTCTTCTGGTACAGAGTCAAAGAACTCAAATGGATCACCTATCACACGCATGCCGAGATCGATATCGATCCGGCCGTACCGCAGGAGCCTGCAAACAGACAGGCGGCTCCCGCAGGCAACAACGGTGCGCTTCCTCCCGCAGGGAAAAGCGCGCCCGACGCAGGCACACAGGCACCCGCAGGCTTTGCGGCGGGCGCCGCTTTGGCAACTGCCGCACAGGCGGAAGGCAACCCAAACGCATTCGCTTTTGCCGCACCTGCCGATGCGAAATCCTTAGACGAGAAGGAGATCGCCGAGATACGCGCGCAGTTCCCGACTCTTAACGTAAAGACCTCTTCCCTGCAAGCGGAAGAAGTCAGCGCGCAGACAGACGGACCGGCGAATGCGCAGACGTCGGATGCGAAAGCAGACGAAAAGAATGACGAGTCCGCGGCGGCGTCTATGGCGGCAAGCGCCGACGACGCCGCCTCAAAAAACATACCCGACGCCGAAAGCTTCGATTTTGTGAACGGCATACCCGTGTCTCCCGCGGAAGGAAATACGGAACAAGCCGCGCAGACAAAATCGCCCGCGGAAGGTGAAACCGCGCCCGCAAACGCAGACGCGGCGCCGCAAAACGACGCGATCGCGCCCGCGCATGAAGCGCAGTCCGCCGCAGAAACACCCGCGGCGCAGGGAACACGCCCCGCGGGAAAGATGATCAGCGTTGCGGCGATCCTGTACGCGATCCCTGCGGCAGCGTTCTTCCTTTTGAGCATTTTCTTTTTCCTGTTCATGACGGGAAGCGTGTCCAAAGATCTTTTCGGGGCGGATTATTACGATCTTCCCGACCTGCACTTTGCCGTTTCTGCGGCGAATATGAGCATCGCGTGCACGTCTCTCCTGCTCGTTGCGTCCCTGCTTTTCGGTGCGTTCGCGCTGTATTCCTATTTAAAGAAGACGGAACCGCGCGCATGGAAACTGCCCGTGCGCTGGTTCTTCGAAGGGGTTTGCGCCCTCTTTACCCTGCTCGTCTTAATCGCGGCGTGCATCATACTCGGCAAACTCGGCAAATACGAAGCGAGCGCGGGCGCGGCGCCCGTCCTCTGCCTGGTCTTTGCCCTCCTTTTCCTCGGCGGCATCGCGACGGCGGAAGTATTTTTCACCAAAAGCTCCGCTTCGCTCGGATTCGCGAGTGCGACCGCGAAAGAGACTTTTCGCAGTGCCGTCAGCGAAGCAAACAAGAAATTTATACATCCCGACCTCAGAGAGGACGGCATTTTTGCCATCGAAAAAGAGGAAAACGAATATAAAAACGACCACAAGATCGGCGAAGCGCTCGCCTACGCCAATAAGGGCGCGGCGAGGAGAAATATCTGGTCCTACGTCATTGCGATCGTTTTCTGCGCGGCGGCGCTTTTCTTTGCGATCGGCTGGGGCGCATGGGGAAACGGAACGCCCGTATATTTATTTGCGGCGGATCTGATCTTATCGGTGCTCCTGCTTGCGGCGGTGATCGTCTGCCTCGTCTTTACCTCTTCGGAAAGAAAAAATGTACCAGTCGGCGAACAGAGCGGTCTCGCCTACATCAAGGCGAGAAAAAAGAATGCGTTGAAACTTGCGATCTGCAGTGCGGCGCTCATGCTTCTTTCGATCATCTGCATGATCACCGTCAACGCGCTTGTGCGCAACGTCATGCTCACCTGTGCGGACACCATGCCGCTTGTTATTTTCAATTTTTATTTCCTGCGCACGGTCAGCCAGGGACTCGGTGAGATCTTCCTCTATTACGCTGCCGTTTTCACGATGTTTGTCGGAGGGCTCAAAGCGTTCGCGGATCTGCGCCGTTTCAGGGCATACGGCTATGCGGTCAGAGAGCTTTCCAAATCTTTTCCCGATGAGAACGCGCCGCTCGGCGCGCGTTGGGCGATGCTGAAAAATGCCCTGCGCGAAAACAGCCTTGCCGCAGGCAAAAAGATCAAATTCGTAAAAGGCGGAAAGCAGGATAAAACGATCACGCCCCGTTTCAGACGATTCTTTGCTACGGCGACGAGCGCGGTGCTTTGCCTTGCGGTGTTCCTTTGCGTCATGCCTGCCGTGCAGAACTCCAACGAATCGCTCGGCAATGCGGAAAACCTTGCCATCGTCTACAACAACGCATCCGCATTCGGGATCGACACGGCAGAACTCTTCTTCGGAGAGCCCTACGAAGAGAACGAAGAAACGGGAACATCCGTATATTGCAGCAAAAATTATCAGTCGGTCATCAGCAAGTCGGAAGATCTTGAAAAACGCATGATCGACGGCGAAATCAGCATGGAAAAATATATCACCGAAGTTGCAAAGCTGACGGCAAAGCTTGCTTCGATGACATATCGGCGCGTTACCGTAACGGAAACGCGCGTTTATTCCGAGGTCATCCGCGGCGAAAACATCTTCGGCGATGCAAAAGTGCCTGAAATCGACTGGGTCAAAGTAGCGACGCGCGAGATCACATATCCGAAATCTTTCGGTGTCAGCGATCTGAAAGCAGCTTTGACCGAAGAAGTGATCCTCAACGAGCTGAAATACGACTGTTTCTACACGGCAAAATTTTCCGACGGATCGATCGAGATCGCAAAACTGAACGCCGTCGACGCCGAAATCCTTTCTGTGACAGCCTCTTCCGTGCGCGTAAAACTCGACTTTATCACGAGCGACGGTCAGACCGAAAAAACGACGACCATCCGCTTACGAAAGAGCGAAACACCTCTTTTGGCCTCATACTGAAAAGGAGGAATAAAATGAACAAACTGATTTTGGAAAAGAACGATTATCTGTTTATCGGAAGAAACCAGGTTTACACCGACGGAAAGGAAGAAAAACGCCTGAAAACCAGCCAAAAAATATTCGGCATCTCCCGCTCGCTTCTTCTCGCGGGACTCATCGCACTGTTTGTGCTTGTGCCTTATACCTTTGCGACCACGCTGTCCAACCTCCGCACGGGCGTATCTTATTTCAGCATGACCATGGTGATCTACCTGTACGGAATGCTCTCCTTCTTTATCGTCGGCTGCGTGTGTTTCGCAAAAGGTTCCCGATCCAAATACAACCCTTCGACCTACTTCCGCGTGGGCGGCGTCTGCACGACGAGGTATCTGGCGATCGGCGCGATCGGCACCTTTCTCGCTCTCTGGCGCACGGTGGACTTCGCGGGCGAAAGCTGTGTTCCTTTGACGGGGCGCATTATTTTCGGCGTCTTTCTTTCTCTCGTCGCACTGCTCTATATCGCATCTCTCGCACTTTCCGCATGGAACAAATATCTGCTTTACAGGCTCACTCCCGAAGACTATATCGAATACGAAAAGAGCAAGATCTGACTGTTTTTGCGAAGACAAAAAGAAATTTGATCAGAAAATCCTAAAAACACAAAAAAGCGGCGGCGCAAAATTTGCGCCGCCGCTTTTTTATTTCCGCGTTCAGGTGGGTGACCAAAGCATTTTTTCTTTCCATGCGCAAGTGAGGGATCAAAGCATTTTTTCGCCCATATCCTGCCCGCCGAGAATGTGGATGTGCAGGTGGTGCACCGTCTGCCCCGCGTCTTTTCCCTGGTTGACGATCAGGCGATACCCGCCGTCAAGGCCGAGCGAAGAGGCGATCTCGGGGATCTTGATCATGCATTTTTTGACGAGTTCCGCCTGCGCCTCGTCCATTTCGGCGAGAGTGGCAAAGTGCGATTTCGGCACGCACAGGCAATGCACTTTTGCCTGCGGATTGATGTCCCTGAACACGAGCATATCTTCGTCTTCATACACCTTCGAAGAAGGGATCTCCCCCGCGATGATCTTGCAGAATACACAGTTTTCCATTTTTTTCGATCTCCTTATGATTTCGGACGGCAAACCGCCGCATTCCTTATGATTTCGGGCGGCACACCCCCGCACTCCATTCTTTTTTGTCTTTTGTCCCTGCCGCGCGCTATTCCCGCACGGCAAGAAGCCCGTCTTTATACGCGCTGACTGCACGCACGCTTGTCTTTTCCGAAAGTGCCCCTTCAACGTAAACTCTTATATAGTTCTCCGAATACCCCTGCGTGTACCCCTCCGAAAACTCTTCGGGCACAAGTTCCAGCACCTTGCCGATGTATCTCTCTTCGTACTCTTTTCTGAGCGTTCCCGCAAGCGCAAGGAGTTTGTGCAGTCTTTGGCTCTTGATTTCGGGCGGGACTTCCTTCCACTTTGCGGCGACGGTACCCGTGCGGCGGCTGTACGGGAAGCAATGGATCTGCGAAAATCCGATCTTCTCCGCGAACGCGAGCGTTTCCGAAAAATCCTCCTCTGTTTCGGTGGGAAACCCCACGATGATGTCCGTCGTGACTGCGGCGTCGGGGAAAATCTCCCTGATCATTCTGACCCGTTCTTCGTACTGTTCTTTCGTGTAATGGCGGTTCATTTTTCTGAGCACGCTCTCGGCGCCGCTCTGCAGGGAAAGATGAAAATGCGGCGCAAAACCGGCGACCTCTTTCGCCGCGCTCAAAAGTTCCTCCGTTACCGCACCCACTTCGAGCGACCCGAGCCTTATACGGCATTTTGCGTCCTTCACGGCGCGCAGAAGCGCCGCAAGCCCCCTGCCCTTGTCGTTATAGGACGAGATGTCTATGCCCGTTATGACGACTTCCTCCGCGTCCGCGGAGAGGATCTCCGCCGCCGCGCTTTCCAGAGAGCGGGAACGGCTCCTGCCGCGCAGATAGGGAATAATGCAATAAGAACAGAAATTGTTGCAGCCGTCCTGGATCTTGACAAAGCGGCGGGATTTGAGGCATTTGGGCGGCAGAAGATCGTCGTATTCCCTGTCGCTGTCGTCGATGAACGTCCCTTCCTGCCCGAGCAAGGACAAAAGCTTGCCCTTCTGCCGCGCGCCCGTGACGAGGACGACGTTTTCTTTTTCCATAAATGCCGCGGGCGCGCGTTCGGACGCACAGCCGCAGACGTAAATCTTTGCGTCGGGATTGAGTTTTTTCACGCGCGCGACCGCCTGGCGGGACTTTTTCTCCGCCTCTGCGGTGACGGCGCAAGTGTTGAGAATATATACGTCCGCGGGTCCGAGTTCGTCGGAAACCTCATAACCCAGGCGGACAAGCCCTTCCATGAGCGAACCGCTCTCACAGCCGTTGACTTTACAGCCGAGCGTAAAAACGACCGCCTTCATCTGAGTTCCCCCAGTGCGAACATGACGACGGAAGTGAAGGCGATCGCCGCCGTTTCCGCGCGCAGAATGCGTTTTCCGAGCGTCACGCCTGCAAAGCCGAGCGACCTTGCCTGTTCAAATTCCTCTTCGGAAAATCCCCCCTCGCTCCCGACGACGAGGGCGCACGCCCCCGCCAGCGAAGAAAGATCCGCGTCGCTCGCCTTTGCAAATTCGCAGGCAAAGAGCTTGTTTTCATACCCTTCGCAGCTTTCGAGCGCACTTTTGAAATCTCCGTAAAAGCTGATCTGCGGCGCGCGCGAACGCAGGCACTGTTTCGCCGCTTCGCGCGCCACTTTGTTCAGCCTTTCCAGTTTGTTTTCGTTCATGTAAGCGGAAGAATAACGGCTCAGGAAGATCCCGATCTCCGAAACGCCCAGTTCGGTCGCCTTCTGCACGACAAGCTCCGTTTTGTCGCCCTTCAAAGCCCCTGCGAGCAGTCTGACGGGCGTTGCGCATTCCTTGTCGCCGGGGCGCTCCCCGACCACGTTGCACAAGAGTGCCCCCTTCTCCGCGCGCGCGACGACGGCGTCGTATTCTTTTCCGCTGCCGTCGAGCAGGACGACTTCGTCTCCGACGCCCAGTCTGAGCACGTTCTTCGCATGGGAATACTCCTCGCCCGTGAGCGCGGTCTCCCTTCCGATCTTCTCCACAAAAAATCTTCGTACCGAGGACATTGTTCAGCTTTGGAACGCCAGGGCGAACCATTCTCCTTTACGCAGTTGTTCCCGAAGGGTCAGCCCCACGGCGGCATAAGCATCCTTTACCTGTGCGAGCTTGCTCTCGATGATGCCGCTCAGTATGAGCGTCCCCCCCTTTCTGAGGTTTTTCGGAATGCTCTCCGAGAGGCGGCATAAGATGTCGGCGGTGATGTTCGCCGTCATCACTTCCCCCTGTACGTCCGCGTTTTCCAGAAGGTCTGACAGCGCGACTTTGGTCTTTTCCGCCGTGCCGTTCAGAAGGCTGTTATGCTCCGCGCTCCGCACGGCGACGTAATCGATGTCTGTAAGATAGGCATATTTTGCGCCCAGCTTGACCGCTGCAATGCCTAAAATGCCGCTTCCGCACCCCACGTCGATGACGGTGTCACCCTCTTTGAGATATTTTTGCAGAAGTTCGAGACACATGGAAGTGGTTTCATGCTCGCCCGTGCCGAACGCCATGTTCGAATCGAGCTTCACGACGATCTCCCCCTCCGCGGGCGTATAGGCGATCCATTCGGGACAGACGACCACACGGCTTCCGATGTGAATGGGACGGAAATGTTTTTTCCACACATCGATCCAGTCATCTCCTTCGATCTCGCGGCGCCCCGTTTCCAGAGAACCGAGACGGAAGATCCCTGCGCTCCTCTCGCGCAGCGCGTCGAGATCGGCAAGAATGTTCCTGATATTTTCGTCGGCGATGTCGACGGGCAGGAAACATTTGACGAGCACGTCGCCGCCCGCCTCTTCGACGAGGTCGTCGTCCATATAGTCCCAGAAGGTGCGTTTATCCTTTTGCAGGGCAATGATGTCGTTCACGTCGCAAATGGTAACACCGTAATTCGTATAATTCCACAGGATATCGGAAACCAGTTCGCTCCCTTCCGTCGTCGTATGTACCGTAAGTTCGATAAATTTCATATAAAACCTCTTTGCGCCGCCCGTATGGGCGGCGCGCTCTTTTTTATCGGAACATCATTGCCGCAAACGCTTCTTCGGCGGCATTCGCGCCCGACACAAATTTTACGGGGTTGTTGTCGTAGAGTATTTTCAGGAAACTTCCGTCGATCTTGACGAGCATATCCTGCACCGCGCCCGTATTTTCAAATATCTTCAGAATGCCGAAAACGAGCAACAAGAGCAGGAATACCGCCGCGACCATGAGCAGCATACCGCATACGCGGTTGATCACCCGCATGACCGCGTTGTCCAGCGAAAACACGCCGCCGATCACGCGCACGATGATGAAGCGCACGATCTGCACCGCAAAAAACAGAATAATATAATAGATGACCAGTTCCAGCCTTATCTTGCCGAGAAAACTCCATGCGCCTTCCAGCGACACGTGCAGCTTTTCGATCAGCCGCGCAACCGCAGGAATGCCCGCGATCATGCCCCCGAAGGTGAAACAGATAAAGATGGATAAGATGAATCCGAAGATCCCTTTCGTAAAGAAGCGAAGGGTGCGGGCAAAACCGAACGCAAGCCCCAGCCCCGCAAACAGGATCGCGGCGAGTATGGTCACCGCATCGATGGTAGACATAAATTTTTTCTCCTTGTTTTCCCTTCAAAAGCGGAAAACTGCGGCCGCCAAAGATCGGGGCGCACAAACGTCCGCTTTTCCGAAAAAACGACAATCGCTCCGAAGGCGTTCTTTTCCCGCGGCCTACGGACGATTATTGCCCTATTTCAAAAAGCTAACCGCGCCGCGGGAAAAATGTCCGCAGACGGCGTCGCGTTTTGCCATTCCGCGATCGCCCGACATCCTTTATCATTCCGCAGACGCCGCCGCGTTTTGTCACTTCCCAAGCGCCGTATCGCTTTGCCATTCCGCAAACATCCGACGCCCTTTATACGGGCAAAAATCAGAAACCGTACAGGTCTTTCGTGCCGAATTCGGGTTCGGACGTCATGTTGATGCCGAGCTTACGCACATAGCGCATATCCGATTCGGGAAGGATACAGGAAGAATGTCCTTCGCACCCGCGCAGTTTGACGAGCATGCCCATCGCCTTTTCCGCGATCGGGTTTGTCGCGGCGCAGATGCTCAATGCCGTGAGCACGTCGCCGAGGTTGAGTTTGATCTTATCTTCTTTGAGCACTTCTTTTTTCAGTTCGATGATGGGTGCGAGTACGATGGGCGAAAGCAGGAGCATATCGTCCTGAATGGAGGAAAGCGCCTTGATCGCGTTGAGCACGGCGCTCGAACAGGCGCTCATGAGCTTGCTCGACCTGCCCGTGACCGTCATGCCGCCGTCCAGAAGGAGGGCGACCGCCGCGCTGTTGGAGCGTTCCGCTTTGGAAAGCGCACTCTTGACGACCGGACGATCGTCTGCGGAGATCTTATTCTGATTCATAAGGAGAAGAATGCGCTCGACCGCTTCGGAAGAGCCGTTGCCCGTCTTGTAATCGCAGGCAGCCTTATAATATCTGCGTATGATCTCCTGACGGGACGCTTCTTTGCACGCCTCGTCGTCCACGATCGCAAAGCCCGCCATATTGACGCCCATGTCCGTCGGGGAGTTGTAGATATTTTCATCTCCCGTGATTTTTGTCAGAATGGATTTCACGATGGGGAAACATTCGATGTCGCGGTTGTAGTTGACGGTGGTGACGCCGTACGTTTCGAGGTGATAGGGATCGATCATGTTGATATCGCCGAGGTCTGCCGTGGCGGCTTCGTAGGCGACGTTTACGGGATGGCGCAGAGGCAGGTTCCAGACAGGGAATGTCTCAAATTTCGCATACCCCGCGCGCACGCCCCTTTTATATTCATGATAGAGCTGAGAAAGACAGGTAGCAAGTTTGCCGCTTCCCGGACCGGGCGCCGTGACGACGACGAGCGGTTTGCTCGTTTCGATATACGGATTTGCGCCGTACCCCTCGTCGGAGACGATGACGTCCACGTCGGTCGGATACCCTTTCGTCTTTCTGTGGATATATGTTTTCAGCCCGTGGCGGTTGAGTTTGTTGATGAATTTGTCCGCCGCCGCCTGGTCGTTATACTGGGTGACGACGACGCTGTTCATGTTCAGCCCGAGCTCGCGCATCTTATCGATGAGACGCAGGACGTCCGTGCCGTAAGGGATGCCGAAGTCGGCGCGGATCTTGTTTCTTTCAAGGTCTGCCGCGCTGATGACGAAGATGATCTCCGACTGATCTTTGAGTGTCAGAAGCATTTTGCACTTGGCGTCCGCCTCGAACCCCGGCAGAACGCGCGTGGCGTGCATATCGTCGAACAGTTTTCCGCCGAATTCGAGATACAGCTTATTGTCGAACTTCTGAATGCGTTCGAGTATCTTTTCGCCCTGCAATCTGATATATAAATCGTTGTCAAATCCCTTTTTCATCCGTTTGTCCTCTCTTTGCATCTTCTTTATTTTAGCACAGGCACGCACATTTTGCAAGGAAATCGCCCATGCTCAGACGGAGAGGGTGTCCTTCATTTTGCGGATCGCGTCGTTACGGTTGTCGCAGCCGAGTTTCATATAGATGGTGCTGATGTAATTGCGCGAAGTCCCTTCCGAAAGATTGAGCGCCGAGGCGATCTGACGGTTATTGAACCCTTCGTAGAGCATGACGGCGATCTCCACTTCCCTGTCGGAGAACCCGAACGCCTTGCGAAGGCGGATCTCCCTGTCGGAAGAGACCGTCTTTGCCGCGTCGGAGATCTTTTTTGCGATCTTCGCGGGAAGGATGGTATCTCCCTCATAGGCGTTTTTGATCGCGTCAATGAGCGCGGCGGCGCCGATATCTTTCAAAAGATAACCGCAGGCGCCGTTGTTGAGGGCGCTGAGGATATAATCGCTGTCGTCGAATGTGGTGAGGATGAGCACCTTTACGTTCGGATATCTCTTTTTGATCTCGCCCGTCGCGACGACGCCGTTCATGTTCGGCATACGGATATCCAGCAGCACGACGTCGGGGAGATTTTTCTCCATTTTTTCGAGTGCGTCGCGTCCGTCGCAGGCTACGCCGACGACTTCGAGGTCATCCGATGTGGACAGAACGCTCTTGATGCCTTCCGAAAGGATGGACTGATCATCCACGATCATCACTTTTATTTTCATGCGACTCCTCCTTTTTTCCCGCGTTCTCTTTGAGTTTGCGAGGAAGGCTCATGCGTATCTCGAACCCTTCCCCTTCTTCGGAAGAGAAATTGATCATACCGCCCAGCTTTTCCGCTTTTGCGCGCATGCCCGAAAGCCCGAACCCTTCCTTGAATGACTTCATATCCGCACCTTTGCCGTTGTCGGAAAGCAGAAATTCGACAAAATTCCCCATATCCTTGAATTCGAAGAAAAACGCCGTGCTTCCGCCGTGGCGGATGCCGTTGGAAATGCCTTCGCGCAAAGTATTGGAGACGAACCGCTCCCCTTCCTCGGTCAGCGCGACGTCGTCGATCTTGCTCCTGACGGTGATGCCCGTGCCGTCCGTCGTCTCGTTGAGGATCCCTTCGAGATATTCTTTGAACGTCACGTTTTCCCGCCTGCCCGAGAGCAGATGCACGCTCAGCCTGAGTTCGTCGAGACAATTTTTCGCCTGGATATTGGCGGCGGTGATGCACTTTTTCGCCTTTTCGGGATCTGTGTCCACGACGAGTTTCGCCGCTTCCGTCTGCATGATGACGGTCGTGAGCGAATGCCCCGCCGTGTCGTGGATCTCTTTCGCAATGCGGTTGCGCTCTTCTATGAGCGTGACCTCTTCCAGCTTTTCATAGGCATGGAGAAGCTCGTTGCGGCTCTCTTCCAGCTCTTTCACGTTCTCCTCGATCATCCTGTTTTTCCTGTATACCGTCATGGAAAAGTTGAACATCATGAAATGCAGAAAAAAAACGATGAGCACGAAAAAATATTCGGAAGAGGTTTTGAACGCGGAAGCAATATAATTGTTCACGATCGCGAGTGTGAGATAGGTGACAGTATATGTCCCGAAGCTGACCGCAAACATGATCACGTTGTCGCGCAACGTGGGACCGGACAGATAAAAATCGGAAAGGACGAGGATATAGACGATATAACTGTACGTTGCAATGTCACCGCTCTTGTTGCGCAGCCCCGAAAAGACGATGAGCGCAATGAGAAGCACCGAATCGACCACGTACCAAAAGATCTTTCTTTTGAAAGTCTTTGCGAAAAAAACCTTGACCACCATAGACAGCACGAGCGCAACCATCGCGGTGACCGTAAAACCGATGACGCCGCTCTCCACGCTCGCCAGCGTCACGGGGATGCACATGACGATCATCAGAAGAATGATGATGATCTCCAAAAAACGTATGACGCCGATATCGGCCAGAAATTTTTTGAGTTTCATACGCCCAGGAAACCGAGCGCGGCATCCAGTCTTTCGATCGAGCGTTCCCTGCCGAGCAGTTCCGCCATCTCGCTCGCGCCGCCCGGCGTATTCTCCTTGCCCGTGAGCGCCACGCGCACGCACCAAAGGACCTGTCCGTTTTTCATGCCGTTTTCCGCCGCAAAAGCGCACATCGCCTGGTACAGCGCGGCGTTTTCAAACTCGGCGCTCCTGAAAAGCTCTCTGATCGCGGGAAGCACCTTCTTGGCGATCTCTGCATCCGATTTCATCTTTTTGTTGAAATACAGTTCTTCGGAAAAAGGTCCGTACTCCTCGAGAAAATCGATCTTAGAAGGGATGTCGCCGAAGATCTCCACGCGCGTTTTCAGGATCTTCACGAGCTTGTGCGTATCGTATTTGCCGTAAGCCTTGGACGCTTTGAAGAAAGGTTCCGCACGGCGGAAAAACTCTTCGTCGGACATCTCTTTGATGTATTCGCCCGAAAGCCAGCGCAGTTTGGGCTCGTCGAAAATGGAGGGCGATTTGTTGATCCCCGCGAGCGAAAAACTCTCTTCCAGCTCGCGAAGGCTCATCTTTTCGCGGTTGTCCTTGGGGTTCCAGCCGAGGAGCGCGATGTAGTTGACGATCGCCTCTTTGACATATCCCTTGTCGACAAGATCCTGATAGCTCGCGTCGCCGTTGCGCTTGGAGAGTTTTTCGTGCGCGTTTTTCATGATGGGCGGCAGGTGGATATAGACGGGACGCTCCCAGCCGAATGCGTCGTACATGAGATTGTACTTCGGCGTGGAAGAAAGATATTCGCTCCCGCGGATAACGTGCGTGATGCCCATGAGGTGATCGTCGACGACGTTGGCAAAGTTATATGTGGGAAGCCCGTCGCTTTTTAAGAGAATGCCGTCCTCGATGTCCTTGAAATCGACGGTCACTTCGCCGTAGACCATGTCTTCGTAACTGCCGCTGCCCGATGCGGGGACGTTCTGGCGGATGACGTAAGGCACTCCCGCCGCGAGCTTCTCTTCCACCTCTTTTTCGGAAAGGCGCAGGCAATGCTTGTCATATCTTCCCACGCCGTTTTCGTCTTTGAGAGATTCCAGCCGTTCCCTGTCGCAGAAACAGTAATACGCGCCGCCCAGTTTCACGAGCTTTTCCGCATATTCTTTATAAATGGACGCGCGCTCGCTCTGGATATACGGCCCGCACGGTCCGCCGATGTCAGGACCTTCGTCGTAAACGATGCCCGCGTCTTTAAGCGTGTCGTAAATGATCTGCACCGCTCCTTCCACAAAGCGTTTGCTGTCCGTGTCTTCCAGGCGGAGGATAAACTCCCCCCCTTCTTTTTTCGCAAACAGATAGCCGTAAAGGGCGGTCCTGAGGTTGCCGATGTGCATATAGCCCGTAGGGCTGGGCGCAAATCTCGTTCTTACTTTCTTCATTTTATAACACCTTTTTGGGGCACGTCTCGCTTGTCCCCGAAAAATTTTTTCTGATTTTTATTGAAAACCCCGCACATTCGCTCATGGCGGCGGTTTGCGGGGTTTGCCGACAAAACAGCCCGCTCCTGCGGGTGTGATCTTGTTCCGCTCTTCCCGCCGATTTACGTCTTGCCAAAAAGAACCGTCCGCGGCGCGCTTTTTTATTCCGCTTCATTGCGGCGCTTTGCGATCTTTTCCCGTTTCCCGCTTTATGCCCAGCTGTTCGAATCTGTGCGAATGAAAATAACTGAAGGGTTCACCCTCTTCCGAACAGATGATGCAATCACTCAGCGCAACGCCGTTGATGCGGCAGACCTGATTGATCTTTTCGGCGGCTTCGTCGTCATCGGCGGAAGGCGCGCACCTGCCGCTCGGATGGTTGTGCGCCACGAGGATGCTCGCAGGCTGCACGGTGACGAGCAGACTGCTCAGGCTCTTGGAATCGATCGTCACTTTTGAAGAGGAACCGGACGCCAGCGACTTGACGCAGAGCAGTTCGCCGCCCGCGCTAAGGCAGTACACCTCGAAAAGTTCGGTGCTCTTTCCCTGAAAGCGGCTGCGAGCGAAGTCGGCGATCTCGGCAAAGTTGGTGAGCTTCCTGCGCTTGCTTTTGGAATTTCGTATGCGCCCGATCATCAGCCCGACGAGATAGATGAACTCCGCCGATTTCCTGCCGACGCCCGCGACCTGTTCGACCGCGGCGGGGCCTGCGGAAAAGAGCGCTTCCAGACTCCCGAAACGGTCGAGAAGCTCGTGCGCTATGGGATTGGTGTTCACGCGGGGTATGACAAAGAAAAGCAGCGTCTCCAGAAGTTCATGATCGCTCATCGAATCCCCGTGAAAGTACAGCCTGTCCCACATTCTTTCCCTGTGTCCTTCGTGCATATTTCACCCTGCTTTTTAAAAAACTATATCGAAACCATTTTACCATATTTCCGAAAAAGTGTATACTATATTTACGGATTTTGTTGCTTTGCGCGACGATTTTTCAAAAAAAAAAAAAAAGGATATATGAAAATGAAAAAATATTCGGACCAAATGGTGAACGCGATCCGCACGCTCGTGCGCATCGACAGCGCGCAGACCGCCCCCGAAGCGGGGATGCCTTTCGGCAAAGGCGCGGCGGACGCGCTCGCCGCGTTTTTGTCCATAGCCGAAAAAATGGGCTTTGAAACGCACAATTACGACAACTACGCGGGCGAAGTCATCTTCGGCGAAGGGGAAGAGTTCGCCGTTCTTGCGCACCTCGACGTCGTGCCCGCGGGAGAAGGCTGGACGCACGACCCCTTCGGCGGAGAACTGGAAGACGGCAAACTCTACGGGCGCGGGACGATGGACGACAAAGGACCCGCCGTCATCTGCCTTTATTGTCTCAAAGCGCTCAAAGACGAGGGATTTTGCCCCCGTAAAAAAATCAAGCTCATCGTCGGCTGTAACGAAGAGAGCGGCTGGGCATGCATCGAACACTACAAAAAATGCGCTCATATGCCCGAAACGGGCTTTTCTCCCGACGCAGATTTTCCCGTCATCTATGCAGAAAAAGGCATTTTACAGTTTGCCGCGCATTTCCCCCTGCCCGACCCGCCGTTTGTCTCGCTCAGCGGCGGAGAACGCGCGAACATGGTCTGCGCGCGCGCCGCGGCGGAAGGCGTAAAAGACGTGCAGGGCTTTGAAAAATACGGGCTGACCCGCGACGGCGACACCCTGCGCGCGGAAGGCGTTTCCGCGCACGCGTCCACCCCCGAACAGGGCAAAAACGCTCTCGGCGCTCTTCTCGCCTTTTTTGCTGAAAAGGACGAACGCGTCGCCCGCATTTATTCTCTGCTGTTCGAAGATGCACTCGGTATAAAACGGCTTGCGGACGAAACGGGCGGACTCACTATGTCTCCCGACGTCGCGGCATATGCGGACGGCATTCTGACCGTCACGGCAGATATCCGCTATCCCGCGACCTTCAAAGCCGAGGACATCACCGCTTACCTGGATCGATCGGGCGTGTCCTACGAACTTCTCCATTGTCAGGCGCCCCTGTTCAACGACAGGGAAAGCCCGCTCGTCCGCACCCTTCTCGGCGTATACGAGCAGGTGACCGGAAAACGCGCCGAGCCCGTTGCCATCGGCGGCGGCACCTATGCACGCGCGCTGAAAAACGGCGCGGGTTTCGGCCCGCAATTCCCCGACGAAACATCTACCATCCACCAGGCGGACGAATATATTTCCGTCGAAAACATCGGAAAACTCGCGGAGATCTACCGTCTCGCCATCAGAAAACTGACAGAATGACACCGCACGCAACCTGCCGCCGTTGTCTTTTCGCGTATTATTAAAAGACGCGCCTTATCACGCACACACGTTACGCGGTGCTCCTCTTGTCAAGCATATCCTTTTTGCGCGGGGCGCCTCTTCTGACGTGTCTGTGTAGCGCATCCTATCTCACACCCCCTGTGACAGCGGAAAGAGCGGAGCAAAAAGCTCCGCTCTTTCCCGTTTCCTGCCGCCTGCGGCAGCGCATAAG
>CALVSU010000012.1 GCA_944359385.1 uncultured Clostridia bacterium
AGAAGTATGCCGCGAACGGGCGCGTATTTATCGCGGCGGAGAAGTTTTCGCTCTACGGGCACGCCCGCGCGCAGGCGCACGAGGTATCCTTCGCTTTTCAACCCGTCTTTCGGCTGGCGCAGTTTGACGTTTTCTCCCGACGCGTATTCGGGCTCGGGCGGCGTGAGGATCTGGGTGGTCACGCTCTCGCGGCGATATGTGACGGAAGTCTTCCTGCCGTACACGCTGACCGTGATCGCGCCGTTTTTCACCGAGCAGAGGATATACACGGGGCGCCCCGTGACGTTGGTAAAGCGCAGATCGCAGTTTCTGCCGCTGACCATGGCGTCGAACGATGGCTCCACGTACCCGACGGACAGGCTGTGCGGGTGATACTCGACGATCTGCATTCCCGAAAGCAGGGCTGCATTGTACACGGTGGTGCTCGCCTGGCAGACGCCGCCGCCCACGCCCGCCTGAAAATCTCCTTCGATTATGATCGGCGCCTCGCAAAAACCGTTTTCGCGGGTGCGTTCCCCCACCGTCTGGTTGAACGAGAACGTCTCGCCTTCCGCAAGGACGGTGCCGTTGATCTTGCTCCCCGCGAGCGCGATGTTTTTCGACCTGCCCGCAACGGAAGCGTTGAAACGCGTCGTAAAACGCGAGAGCAGCGTGACCCCGTCTTTCACCTGCTGCAGATCTACACGCGCAGGCACGAGCTGCGAGCGCATTCTGATCTCCTTAAAATCTCCGCCGAGCGCCTCGTCCACCGCTCTTTCCAAAGCGCGGCCGTCTAAAAACCTGCCGCTCTTTTCTGCGGTAAAAACGAAGGGTTCTGCCGCCGCTGGGTCAAAAATCATCGATGCGTTCTCGCTTTTTCTGTAAAAATCGTCCGCGATGCCGCTGAGGACCTTCTGCCCGCGCAGGAGATAATACCGCTTTTCCAGCGCGTGCTCCCCGCCCTTTTTCGCCGCGGCAAGCACTTCGGAAAGATTTGTCCGAACGTTGATCTCGGGATAACGGAAGGTGTATTTTTTCCCGTCCACGACGATCTTGAGCTGCTTTGCCGCCAGTTCGGAACGCAGTTTTGCGCGCACCGCCTTTTCCGCCGCGCAAAAGGAAAGCCCCGAAACGTCCGTGCCGTCCACCTTCGTTCCCTCGGGAAAACGCGGCGACGCAAAGGCGCAGAGCACAAAAAAAACGCCCGCGGCGAACACCGCGAGCAATATCTTTTCCAACTTTGTCTTTCCGCCCATAGTGTGACCTCTTCCTTGAAGAGTATGCGCGCATATCTTCATAAAAATCCGTATAAAAGCCCCTTCCCTTCCGCACAAAAATTTCCTTTTTCGCCAAAAAACGCGCCGTATGCCCTCTGCTAAGAAAGCAGCAACGCCAAACCCGTCAAAAAAACGTCACCCCCAACGCAAAGCCCGCCGCGCGTTTTCTGCCGCAAAACGCAGAATCCGCCGCGCCGTTTGCGGCGCGGCGGGCGAACAAAACGTCTGACGGACTATCTTTTGATCTTGCCGCCCGAGATGCGGATCTTGTTGACCGTCTTGCCGAACAGTACCTTTTCGGTGTGCGTGCAGGTAAGGAGAGTTTGCACCCCTTCGATCTCGGCGAGCAGTTTCCTGCGCCTTGCAAGGTCGAGTTCGCTCATCACGTCGTCCAGAATGAGAACGGGGTATTCTCCCGACATTTTTTTGAAGATGTCCACCTCGGCGAGCTTGATCGCGAGCGCCGCCGTGCGCGCCTGTCCCTGCGAGCCGAACACGCGCGCCTCCTCACCGCCGATGAGGATGCGCAGATCGTCTCGGTGCGGTCCCGAGGCGGTAAAGCCCAGGCGCATATCCCGCTCGTAGTTGGAAGCGAAATCCTCTTCCAGTTTTTTTGCGATCGCTTCCCGTCCTTCGGGATATTTTCTTTCGGAAAAAATTTCCAGTTTTTCGGCGCCGTCGGTAAGACAGGCGTGTTTTTCCTGCGCCGCGGGTGCGAGCATCGCGATGTATTCGCCCCGCTTTTCCACGATCTCGGCGGCGTAGCGGCAAAGCTGCGCGTCCCAGACGGGCAACGTCTCGAAAACCAAAGAAATATCCCGCTCTTTGAGAAGGGCGTTGCGCTGTTCCAGTATTTTGTTATAGCGGATGAGGGCGGTATAGTAACTTTTGGACATCTGCGAGAGGGAGACGTTGAGAAACCTTCTGCGCTCGTCGGGACCGTCCTGCACGAGGCGCAGCTCGGAAGGACTGAAAAAAATGCCGTTGATGTTGCCGAGCAGGTCGGCATTTTTGCCGATCTTCACCCCGTTGACGCGGATCTCCCGCCTGTTCTCGAAGATGTCCGCCTCGATCCGCACGCTGCCGAAACGGCTCTCCGCGTCCGCGCGGACGAATGCCGCCTCTTCCCCCGCGCGGATGAGCTGTTTTTCCTTTCGCGCGCGCGGCGACGTGCCCGTGCAGAGATAAAAAACCGCCTCGGCGCAGTTGGTCTTGCCCTGCGCGTTCTTGCCGTAAAGGACGTTGATGCCGTCCTCGAAGGAAAAGGTTTCCTCGGCATAATTTCTGAAATTTTTGAGGAACAAATTTTTTATTCTCATCTTTCTCTTTTTGATTTGATTTTCTCGGCGATTTATATTATAATGGTATCCGCGGGTCAGGGAAGAAGTGCCTATCTTCCGCAGCCGCTTTTTCTATATTATATCAAATTTTATCCGAAAGATAAAGTATTCAGAGGTAATTATGTCCGAAAACAATCAGTTCGACATCCTTTGGAAGCCCATTCAGGCGAATCTGGAACAGTCGCTCGCACACATCACCTATACGACGTACATTTCGGGGCTTCGGCCCGTCGATGTGGACGGCACGCGCATCGTACTGAAAACGGACACCGAATTTTTTGCAAAGACCATCGTGCACCAGCTCAAAGACAAGATCAAAGCCGCCATCGCGAAGGCGGACACGGGGATCACCGATTTCGTGCTGATGGTCGAAGGGAACGACGAGCCCTACTACCGCCCCGCCGACGAAGAGGCGGAGGAGGACTATACTCCCGTAGCCGTCGATCCCCGCTTCACCTTCGAATCGTTTGTGGCGGGCAAGAGCAACGAATTTGTGTTCGCGGCGGCGCAGTCTGTCGCGAAAAATCCGGGCGCAAATTTCAATCCCCTCTACATCTACGGCGCTTCGGGGCTCGGGAAAACGCACCTTCTGCAATCCATCGCAAACTACATCAATCTGCATAAACCTTCCCTGCGCGTGCTGTATACCACCTGCGAGAAGTTCATCAACGAACTCATCGACTCCATCTACCTCAACAAGGGCAACAACAGCCGCGATATGCAGGCGAAATTCCGCAACCGTTACAGGAACGTGGACGTCCTTCTCATCGACGATGTGCAATTCCTCGCCAAAAAACAGGCGGTGCAGGAAGAGCTTTTCCATACCTTCAACGCCCTGCAGGCGGAAAACAAACAGGTCGTCTTCACTTCCGACGTGCCGCCCAAAGAGATCGCGACGCTCGAAGAAAGGCTCCGCACACGCTTCGAAGGCGGGCTGATCGCGGACATCCAGCCCCCCGACACCGAAACCAAGATCGCCATTCTCAAACAAAAAGCGTTCGAACGCAAAGCCATCATCCCCCCCGACGTGCTCGAATTTCTCGCGCGCGACTCGGGCACGGACGTGAGGACGCTGGAAGGCAGGCTGACCAAAGTCGTGTTCGCGAGCAAACTGCACGAAAAACCCGTGACCATGGAACTCGCCGCCACTGCCCTGCGCGAAGCGGTCAGCGAAGAACACGAGACGGTCACTTCCGACAAGATCATCGGCAGCGTCTGCTCCTTTTATAAGATCAGCAAGGAGAACCTGCTTGGCAAGAGCAAGAAAAAAGAGCTCGTCCTGCCGAGACAGATCTGCGCCTACCTCATGTGCGAGATCATGAACATCCCCCTCGTTTCCATCGGCGAAACGCTGGGCGGAAGGGATCACACGACCGTCATCCACTCCCGCGAAAAGGTCTCCAACCTCGTCAAAGTGAACGACCGCGTCGCCAAAGAAGTGGAAGACATCCGCAACATGATCCTCAAACAATAATCCGCCGCAGGATCGCCGCGCCGAAGCCGTAAGGACGGACGTGCGCGGCGCGACCTTCAAACAGCAGCTCCGCGGAAAAACCAGCCGCAACGACGCCGACCGCCTGACCGCGCGCGGCGTTTGCTTTTTTGCTTTGCCCGCTTCCGCGGCCGTGCCGCGGAAGCGGGCGGAAAAAATGTTCTTTCCTTTGAATTTATATATGCGCGCCGCCTGCGCGGCGGCGCGCCCGAAAATACGGATATGCAAGTTACCAACAAATTCTACACAACGGAATACGACGCCGTCGTCGTCGGCGCGGGGCACGCGGGGTGCGAAGCCGCCCTCGCGCTCGCGCGGACGGGCATCAGAACGGTGATGCTGACTTTAAATCTCGACAGCATCGCCTTTATGGCGTGCAATCCTTCCATCGGCGGCACGGCAAAGGGACACCTCGTGCGCGAGATCGACGCGCTCGGCGGACAGATGGGCATCAACGCGGACAGGACCGCCCTGCAGATCAGAATGCTCAACACGGGCAAAGGCGCGGCTGTGCAGAGTCTTCGTTCCCAGTCGGACAAGCACGCTTATCACGCAGAAATGAAAAAGACGCTGGAAAACACCGAAAACCTCTCCGTCCTGCAGGGCGAAGCGGCGGAGATCCTCGTCGAAAACGGAAGGGCGGCAGGCGTCAGGACGGCGGTCGGCGAGATCATCACGGCAAAAGCGGTCGTCCTCGCGACGGGCGTCTATCTGAAAGGCGAGATCGTCGCGGGAGAATACAAACAAAGCTCGGGTCCCAACGGATTTGCGCCCGCAAACCTTCTCACCGAAAACCTCATTTCCCTCGGCTTCAACGTGCGCCGCTTCAAGACGGGTACCCCCGCGCGCGTGGACGGCAGGACGATCGATTATTCGAAATTGGAGATCCAGGAAGGAGAAACGGACATCTATCCCTTTTCCTTCCTTTCAAAGCGGGTGCCGCAAAAGCAGACGCCCTGCTATCTCACCTACACCAACGAAAAGACGCACGAGATCATCCGCGCGAATCTCTCCCGCTCTCCGCTGTATGCGGGCGTGATCAAGGGAACGGGACCGCGCTACTGCCCTTCCATCGAAGACAAAGTCGTGCGCTTCGCGGACAAGGAACGGCACCAGATCTTTCTCGAACCCGAATGCGCAGGCTCGCACGAAGTGTATGTGCAGGGTATGTCTTCCTCCCTCCCGCACGACGTGCAGCGCGCGATGTACAGGACGGTCAAAGGGCTGGAAAACGTGAAGATCATGCGCTATGCCTATGCGATCGAATACGACTGCATCGACACGCTCGACGTCTATCCCACCCTCGAATTCAAAAAGATTGAAGGCATCTACACGGCGGGGCAGATCAACGGAACGAGCGGCTACGAAGAAGCGGCGGCACAGGGGCTGATCGCGGGGCTCAACGCCTCGCTCAAAATACGGGGACTCCCCCCTCTTGTACTCAGGAGAGATCAGGCATACATCGGCGTGCTCATCGACGACCTCGTGACCAAAGGCACGAGCGAGCCCTACCGCATGATGACCTCCCGCGCCGAACACCGCATCCAGCTCAGACAGGACAACGCGGATTTCCGCCTGACCGAGATCGGCTACAAGGCGGGACTCGCCACAAAGGCACGCTACAACCGTTTTCTCAGGCGCAAAAAGGAGATCGCGGAGATCTTGCAGGAACTCGAAGGGCGCGTCTCTCCGAAAGATGCGGAGAGCTTTCTCAGGGAACACGGCTTTGAAACGGTGTTCGGGGGCATCAGCTATGCCGACATGATCCGCCGCGCCATTCCCGTTGCGGATATCGTCGCAAAATTCGGCATCCTCAAAGGCAGAAGCCGCGCGGACGTCGAGACCGCCGTCATCGACATCAAATACGAGGGCTATCTCAGGCGCGGGCTGGAACAGATCGAAAAAGCCAAGGCGCTGGAAGACAAAAAACTTCCCGCCGACATCGATTATGCCAAAATAGACGGCCTTCGCTTGGAAGCGCGCCAGAAGCTCAACAAGATCCGCCCCGAAAACCTCGGGCAGGCGGGACGCATTTCGGGCGTGAACCCCGCCGACATCGCGGTGCTCATGGTGTATCTCTCCCTGAAAGGGAAAAAATAACCGCCCTGCGCGCGGCGAAAAGTCTTATAAACGTCTTGTTCTGAACACCGACAGCCGCCCGCACTGCGCCGAAGGCGTGCATTGCGGGCGGCTGTCCGAAAAACCGAGAGAGCGGAGGAAGCATAACGCTCCCCCCCGCTCTCTCGGTTTTCTTATTTGTTCCTTTTTATATACGGTTTTTTAAAGGCCGCCGCCTGTTTCCTTAAGAAACCGACAACTTTATCCTTGCGGATTTACCGACGTCGTACCCACTTGTTCAAACGAATACGTCATCGTCACGGCATTGCCCTCGTAAGTTGCGACCGCGCAGATCTCGTAGAGTTCATTTCCCCTCAGCTCGACGGTCAGGGAAGAAACGACGATGCCTGTCTCTTCGCTCATGCCGTTCAAATACCCCAGCAACGCTGCGCCTGCCGTAAGGGTATTGCCTTCCACGGAAAATTGACCGTACTCGAGCGCCTCGATCATGTCATAGAAGGGAAAACGGTCGTCGTTGATCTGACCGATCGTCGTTGCGCCGGTTTTGATATAACCCCAGCCGTCGGGTTTGTTCTCGATACCGCTCCATTCCGTCAAAGGCACCCAGCCCGCCTGCTCCGAACCCGTATCGTAGATACGAAGCCCATTGTTTTCTTGCTTGAAATACTGCGCGATCTGCATCTGTTCGCCGTTAACCTTAAACGGGATCACTATGTAATACAGGTCGCCGCTGCGCTCCAGCGTCGCGCCGAACTGATACTCTTGCGAATAGAAAATATGCGAAGTCATCGTATAATTGTCCGCAGCGACAGCGGCGGCAAATATCTCCGCCGTCACGTCGGGGATCACGGGAATTTCTATCTCCGTCCTTCCGTAATCGGTAAATTCATAGCTGCCGCCTTCAGCCTCGATCTTGGAAAGACGCTTCTGCCCGTCAAATATTACCGTCACTTCGCTTTCCTGAACAGTCATGCGGTATCCGCCCGCCGTCCCGTCAAAGGCAGCATCTTCGAACTTTAAGGAAATGATCGTATTCAGCCAATAAAGATAATTGTCGATCGAGCTTTGCGTTTCCTCCGCAACCCAACTGCCCGAAGCATTCGAATAGGCGATCGTTTTTCCGTCCTTCTCCACCAGGATCCTCTGACTCGTGCCGACGATCTGCCCGCCCGCCATCGTGTACATTTGCATCGTCCTGCCCGAATTTGTAAAATCCAGCTTTGCGCCCTGTTCGGACGCAATATCGGAATCCGTGATCACGATCTTTACGGTCACGTTGCTGAAACTGCTCAAAGAAAACGCCTTTTCCCATTCTTGTTTTGTGACCGTAACCGCTTTGTCCGTCCCTTGCTCCTGTTCCTGCTCCTGTTCCTGCTCCTGTTCCTGTCCCGTCTTTTTGTCCTCTTCACAGCCGAAAAACATCGCCGCGGACAAGATCAGAATTACGCCCATCAAAATACAAATAAATTTTTTCATACAACCCTCCATATGGATTATTATAAACCATGTTACTACATTTGTCAATAACACAATGTATTTTACCATAAAAAACAGGCGGCAAGCCGAATGTATTCGGCTTGCCGCCTGCCTCGGAATGTTTCCGCAAAACTTTCAGAGCGTCTTGCAGAGCCTTCAAAAACCGAGATTTTTCATACAAAATTGTCACGATCCCGCAACGGTGCGGATAAATGCGCACACGCGTGCGGAAGATGCGCCGTTGCCGTCAAAGCGGGGAACATAAAGAAAGACTTTCCGCCCGTCTTCAAAAGGGAGGCGGATACCTGACCGGCTCAGCCGATCTTGTATGTCGTGCCGTTCGGCGTATCGGTGAGCGTCACGCCTTTTTCGGCGAGGAATGCGCGGATCCTGTCCGCCTCGGCATAATTTTTTGCCTTTTTCGCCGCCGCGCGCTGCGCGATCAGATCCTGTATCTCCGCGTCGGTCAGCAAGGACGCGCTTTCCCTGTTCTCCTCTTCTTCTCTGTCAAAAAGTCCCAAAGAGAGCACCTTTTCGAAATCCGCTACGAGTGCGCGCGCCGTCGCGCCGTTGATGTCTTTCGCCTTGACGACGTCATAGAGCGCGGTGACGGCGAGGGAAGTATTGAGATCGTTTGCGAGCGCGTCGGAGAAGTTTTTGCGGTAACGTTCGAAAGCCTCTTTGTCCACTTCCCCCTCTTCGGGAAGGGAAAGCACCTTGGCTTTCAGCTTTTTATACGCGTTTGCGGCGTTGGCGAGGTTGTCTTCCGAATAGATAAGCGATTTCCTGTAATGGGAAAGCAGGCAGAAGAAGCGGTATTCCATGGGAGAGAAGCCGTTTTCTTTCAGCTTTGCGAGGGTGAGGAAGCCGCCCGAGGACTTGCTCATCTTGCCGCCCGCCGTGTTGAGATGCAGGACGTGGAACCAGTAATTGCACCATTTGTGCCCGAGGTATGCCTCGCTCTGGGCGATCTCGTTGGTGTGGTGCGGGAACACGTTGTCGATGCCGCCGCAGTGGATGTCGACGTATTCGCCGAGGTATTTCATCGCAATACAGGAGCATTCGATATGCCAGCCGGGATAACCGACGCCCCACGGGCTGTCCCATTTGAGCGCCTGGTCTTCGAACTTGGATTTCGTGAACCAGAGCACAAAGTCGTTTTTGTTGCGCTTGTTGCCGTCTTCTTCCACGCCTTCGCGGACGCCCACTTCGAGGTCGTCCTCCTTGAAGTTGAAAAAGACGTGGTATTCTTTGAGTTTTGACGTGTCGAAATACACGTTTCCGCCCGCGAGGTAGGCAAAGCCCTTGTCCATGAGGGAAGAAATGACTTTGATAAATTCGTCGACGCATCCCGTCGCGGGCTGCACGACGTCGGGTTTTTTGATGTTGAGCGCCTCGCAGTCTTTGAAAAAGGCGTCCGTATAGAACTTGGCAAGTTCCAAAACCGTTTTATGTTCGCGCTTTGCGCCGAGGAGCATTTTGTCCTCGCCGCTGTCGGCGTCGGAAGAGAGATGTCCGATGTCGGTGATGTTCATGACGCGCGTGACGTCGTAACCCGCATAGCGTAGATACTTTTCGAGGACGTCTTCCATCATGTACGTTCTCAGGTTGCCGATGTGCGCGAAATTGTACACGGTGGGCCCGCAGGTATACATTTTTACTTTGCCCGCCTCATGCGGAACAAATTCCTCTGTCTGTCTGGAAAGGGTATTGTAGATCTTCATACTGTTCTCCCCGCGCCGCAAAAGGCGCATACACTGGTGAGATAAATTATACAATATCGGGAAAATTCTGTCAATCTTTCCCCGCGGACTGCGCCGCAAAATCTGCGGGAAAAGGCGATCCGCGGGAAAATACCGCTTTATCCCCGCCCTTTCGCCAAAAAAACAGAAAATACGCGCGGCGGGCGGTTCTATAATGTTCACAGCGCCCGAAAGGGCGAAATACATAGCGGGAAAACGATCATGACGCAGAAATTCCGTTTGAAATACGGCTATGCCGCGGCGCTCTTTTATGCCGCGCTCTTTTTCGGTATGCTCCTTCTGAATTTTACGATGGACGACTTCGAACCCTTCTCTCTCGCGCTCCTTTGCGCGATGCTCGTATGCGGGCTGGACCCGCTCGCTTCGACGGGGCTGTACCTGCTGGCGGGCGGCATCTCGTTCATCGCGGGCTGGGTGAATTTTGCCGCCTGCGCCGCGGCGGGCGTCTGGCTCGGGGGCGTTTTTTTCTGTTACGCGCGCGCGAAACAGCAGATGAAAGCGGAGATCGCGCTCTGGCTCCTGCCCGCCGCGGGCGTGTTTATCTGGCTGTTCGGCGCCTACGTTTACGGCGATTACATAAAAGCGCTCGTCGCAGGGGTATGCCTGTATCTTCTCTGTTTCGTGACGACGGGCGCCCTCAGGTGCGCCCTTTTCCGCGCGGGAAGGTGCCGCCTCACGGCGGACGAACTCCTGTTTTCCGCGACGGCATTCGCCGCCGCGGGCATCGGGTTTTATAAACTCGCGGGAAACTACGCATACGAAACCGCCGCGATCCTGCTTCTTCTGCTTGCTTTGAGCGTCCTCAAAAACGCAAACGCCTTCTGCGCCGCCGTCGTGCTCGCCCTTCCCGAAACCATCGTGGAGAGCGCGCGGGCGGGGGAAGCAGTGCTCGCGCCCGTCGCGGTGTTCGCGCTGTATGCCGCGGCGGGGCTCGCCTTTCTGCGGGCGGGCAAACTCCCCGCCGCACTCGCGGTGTTCCTGACGGACGTGCTCGCACGCTATGCGACCGACTATTTCGGACAGGCGCCCGCCCAGCCCTTTTATCTGGCGCTCCTCGTCTCGCTCGTGCCCTGCTTCGTCTTTTCCCTCCTGCCCGAAAAACTCTTGGCGAAATGGGCGGAAAAACTCAAACTTTACGGCGAAAAACAGCTGACGCGGCTGACCATTGACACCCAGCGCGCCCTCACGGGCGAACGGCTCTTCGAGATCGCCGCCGTGTTCCGCGAGATCGAAAACGCCTTTTCATCCCTCGACGGCGCATCGGAAAACGCGCAAGACGCCGAAAAAGCGATGACGGAAGCTCTTCTTTCCTCCGTCTGTGCCGAATGCGACCAGGCGGAACGCTGTGCGGGCGCGGATATGCGTGCCGCCGTCGAAAAACTCGTCGCGGTCGGGTCGGGAAAAGGGAAAGTCACCCTCATCGACATTCCCGCAAGGCTCTCTTCGGAATGTAAAAACCCTTCGGGGCTTTTGTTTCTCCTCAACAAACTGCTCACCGAATACAGGCGGCATGCCGTAGACATGGAAAACGCCGCGCTCGGCAGACAGCTGCTCGCCGACCAGGCGCGGTGCGTGAGCGAAATGGTCAAGGAGCTCGCCGTCGAACTGGCGCGCCCGCTCGGCGCCGCGGCGGACAGGGAACGCGCCTTCCGCGCCCTGCTCGCCCGCTCGGGCGTCGTCTGCCAGGAAGCCATGGTCTTCGAAAACGCGGTCACCCTCACCGCAACGGGAAAATACGACACGCAGAAGATCCTGCGCGCCGTCGAGGCGTTCGTCTCTCCCGCCGTCCTCGCCAAAAAACGCGCGCTCGCCGCAGATAAATTCTATTACGAATTCAGAAAACGCCCCGCTTTCGACGCCGCGTTCGGCACAGCCTTTTGCAAAAAAGAGGGGGAAAGCGCCTGCGGCGATACCCATTCCGTCATCAAAATAGACGAAAAGACCTTTCTCATGGCGCTCTCCGACGGCATGGGGAGCGGCGAATACGCAAGGAAGATCTCCGACTGCACCGTCAGCCTTGTCGAGAGCTTTTACCGCGCAAAAATGCCCGGCGGGCTCATCCTCGAAACGGTGAACAGATTGCTTTCGTTCAACAAAGAGGAAAGCTTCGCCTGCGTGGACATCGCCACCGTCGACCTCGACAGCGGCATTGCCGACATCGTGAAGATCGGCTCCCCGCTCGGATTCGTCCTTTCGGAAAACAAGATCGAGATCATCGAGAGCGACTCCCTTCCCCTCGGCATACTCGACGGCGTCAAACCCACCACCCTCCGAAAAAAGCTCTCCGACGGCGACACCCTGCTGTTTATCAGCGACGGCGTGACCGAAGCGTTCGGCTCGAGCGCGGACATCTCGGACTTTCTCGAAACCCTCTCGCCCCGCAACCCGCAGACGCTCGCCGACGCGCTCATAGACGAAGCGCTCCGCCGCGAAGGCGGCAAAGCCAACGACGACATGACCGCCGTCGCCGCACGCCTTTTTGCCTTTTCGGGAGATCCTGCCCCGCAATGACCGCGCCCGTTTAAATTCGGTCCGGCGGCGCCCGCCCGATCTGCTTTGTTGCCGAGATGAGCCGCCCGTTTGCTTTGTTGTCGCGATGCCCGTATGCATTGACTCCTGCGATCTTTCAACGCCGCCCGCGCCCCGATTTTTTCGGGGCGCGGGCGGCGCAAAAACACGGCAGATATGCTGGATTCGGAATATGTCGTGCGATATAATGGAAATGCGGCGGGGAAATAAAAATGCGGGAGGCGGACGGAAATGCAGCCGTTTGCGTTTCATCTTTTTTATCAGGACAGAGAAAATGCCCTTTGGGAGGCGGCGATCAACCTTTTCGCCCCCTGAAAGGCGGTCTTGATTTGGATCTTTTGCAATTTTCGGATTTTCTGAGAGCGTACAACGTCGACATCGTCCTGGTCGGGAGCGTCGTCGCCGTGGCGGGATTTTTTCTCGGCAAGCTTCTCAAAGGCAGGATCAGCGACAAATGCGTCGTTTTCCTGCCCTTTGTGCTCGGCATCGCGCTGTATTTTGCCTACGGGGCGATCTTCACGGGCAACGTGGCGGAAAACGCCGTGCTGTTCGCGAAAAACGGGCTCTCGTGCGGGTCATTCGCCATGGCGGCGCGCGTCGTCGTAGCGCAGTTCTTCACGAAGGGGAAGATCGTCGGCAAAAACGAACTGCGCGCGGCGTGCGTGAAAGAACTCCTCGCGCCCTACAAAGCGCTGACCGACGAAGAGGCGGAACAAATCGCCGAAAAGGCGGAAGCGGACAAAGAAGAGGCAAAAACGCTCATCTTTGCCGTATGCGAAGACGTTTCCGATGCGGCGGCGGAATTTGTCATCGCCGCGCTCGGAAAGATCTGATTTCCTCACGGTACCCGCGGGCTTCTGCCCGCGGGTATTTTTTGTGCTTTTCCGTCCCCGTCCTTCCGCGCGCGGAAAAAGTGCCCGACGACACGGCTTTTTCCGTCACAAAAAATAAAATTGCGCGCAGTGACTCGCAAAAAAGCAAAACCGGGCGCAGACGTATAACGGCGGATAATTTTGCGGCGGTTGCATATACTCCCCGTGAAATGAGCGAAAAAAAACAGACATGCAAGGACAACATAAAAAAACTCAAAGACATCCTCGTTGCGGAGGACATCCTCGTCTTTTCCTTTGAAACGGCGGACGGCGCGGCTTGCGCCGCCGTATATACCGACGGCATGACGGACAAGGCCCTGCTCGGCGAACAGGTGGCACGCCCCCTCGCCGCCGAACGTGCGCCCGAAAACGCAAAGCAGGCGGCAAAATGCCTGCAAGTGCCCGAATGCAAAGAGGAAAACGACTTCACGAAAATGGCAGAAGAAGTGCTTGCGGGCAACGTCGCGCTGTTTATAGACGGTATCGGCGGGGCGCTCATCCTCGGGCTGAAAAAAATCAGCCTGCGCGCCATCATGGAGCCGCCCTCGTCCATCGCCATCAAGGGACCGCGCGAAGGGTTTATCGAGGACATCAAGACGAATATGTCTCTTCTTCGCAACCGTTTGCAGACGCCCAAACTCCGCTTTTATAACCTCGTTGCGGGAAAACAGAGCCGCACGAAGATCGCCGTCGGCTATCTCGACGGGATCGCGGACGAAAAGACGGTGCAAAAGATCGTGAAAAAGATCGAAGAGATCGACATCGACGGCATACCCGACTCCTCCTATGTGGGGAAATTTCTCGCAGAAAGGCCGCAGTCGCTCTTCAAACCGACGGGGACGACGGAAAAACCCGACGTTCTCGCCGCAAAAATGCTGGAAGGCAGGGTCGCGATCCTCGTGGACGGCTCGCCCATCGCGCTGACCCTTCCTTATCTCCTTACGGAAGATTTCCAAGGCGCGCAGGATTATTTTTCCTCCCCCTACCGCGCGAGCGTTTCGCGTTTTTTGCGCTTTTTCGGCGTATTTTTGTCTGTTTTTCTGCCCGCTTTTTACGTTTCGGCGCAGCTTTTCAAGCTGCAGCTGCTGCCCTTTTCCTTCCTGCTGACCATTTCGGGGAGCATACAGGGCATACCCCTTTCGCCCGGCCTGGAACTTTTCTTTCTTTTGCTGGTGCTGGAGATCCTGATCGAAGCGAGCGTGCGCATGCCGAAATATGTGGCGCTCGCCCTCTCGGTCATCGGCGCGCTCGTGCTCGGCGATACGGCGGTCAAAGCGGGACTGGTCTCCTCTTCGGCGATCATCATCATGGCGCTGAGCGGCATAGCCGCCTATACGGTGCCAGACCTTGTCGGGACGGTGTCCGTCCTGCGCATCGCATACGTCGTCGTCGCGGGAAGCATCGGGACTTTCGGCGTGCTTCTCCTTACCGCGCTCATCCTCTACTATCTGGTCACTTCCGATGCTTACGGAAGCCCCATGCTCGCCCCCTTCGCGCCTCTGATAGCACGGGACCTCAAAGATACTCTCTATAAAGCCTCCCTCTTCGCGCTGGACAAACGGCCGAAAGTCTTTCGCGGCAAAAACAAGACCCGCCTGAAAAGGACGGGCAAAAAGGTGGAAAATGGACAAGATTAAAGTCAGACAGATCTGTTTTTTTCTCGCGGCGCTCATGCCCGCCGCAAAAATGCTCGTATATCCCACGACGCTCGTCTACCGTTCCAAAAACGACCTGCTCTTCTCCGCGCTCATCAATTTTGCGCTGGAAGGCGGCATCGTCGCGCTGACCATGCTCCTTGCCAAAAAGACGAAAATGACCTTTTTTGAGCTGATTTCCAACACGTTCGGCAACGTTACGGCAAAGATCGTTTACGCACTGTTCGCGCTCTTCTTTTTCGGGGCGGCGCTCCTGCCGCTCATGGAGCAAAAGAACTTCGTCATGCAGGTGATGTACGAAAACGTGCCCTCGATCATCGCTTTCGCGCCCTTTTTCTTCGTCTGCTTTTTCGCCTGCGTGCGCGGTTTCAAAAGTATCGGGCGCATCGCGGATATCGCTCTGCCCCTGTTTATCCTGTCTTTTGCCGTGCTCATGCTCCTCGCCGTCCCGCACGCCGAACTCGGCGCCCTCCTGCCCGTGCGCGGCGTACCTCTCAAAGAGGTGCTCAAAGGCAGCCTGTACAGCGTCAACTGGTATACCGACGGCGCACTCGTCTTTTTCTTTCTCGGGCATTTCGAATACGAAGACCGCGCCGCCGTCAAAGTGCTGTCCTCTTACGCGGCGGGGTGTGCGGCGGTGCTTTTGTTTCTCGCCCTTTTCTACGGCGTGTTTGCGGACATCGCCGTGCGCCAGCAGAACGCGATCGCGCAGATGTCCAAATACACGACTTCTTTCACTTCCCTCGGACGGGTGGATCTCTTCTTCATCTTCATGCTCGCGCTGGTGATGATCTTCCGCCTGTGCATCCCCGTCCAGGTTTGCGTGCATTGCGTCTGCCGCTCGCTCGGCGTAAAGCCGCTTATCCCCGCGGCGATCGTCAGCGCGGCGCTTTTCGGTCTTACCCTCTTCCTCAATTATTCTTTTCTGGAATTGCAGACGCTGTTCACGCAAAAACTCTGGTTCGTTTTTCTGATCTTTGCCTATCTCATTCCCGCGGCGGCGCTCCTTTTGAAGAGAGGTGAACGCCGTGCATAAACTCTGGACCCGTATTTTTGCCTGCGCCGTCGGACTGCTCCTGCTCTTGTTCTTCTCCAACGATTTCGGGCTGATCGACATACAGGAAACGGCGATCGTCGTCGCACTGGGCATCGACGCCGCCGAAAACGGCGAAGGCTATGACGTGACCGCCCAGATCGCCGTTCCCGCAAGCACGGGGAGCGGCTCGGCGGGCAACGTCGCCGTCAAAAACGCAAAGACGGTGGGCGAAGCCATCACCATGCTCAACCACGAAACGGGCTGGTACCCCACCCTCGTGCACTGCAAGCTCGTTCTGCTCGGCGAAAAAGTCACCGAGAAAGACGTCTTCGAAACGCTGGATTATTTCCTGCGCAACGACGGCGTGGAAGATTCCTGCCTCGTCGCCGTATGCGAAGGCACGGCGCGGCAGATGTTTCAGGCACAGTCGCCCGTCAACGACATTTCCGCCTCGGCGATCACGAAAGTGCTCTCCTCCGAAGCGCAGAAATCGGGAATCGTCGCCGTCAATATCCTCAAAGACTTCGCAAAACAGTATTATTCCGTCAGCGAAAGCGGATTTCTGCCCTACATTTCCGTAAAGAGCGAAGCGGACAGCCAGGGAGGAGAAAACGCGCAACCCGTCTTTGCGGGGCAAAACCTCTGCTACAGGGAAAACGCGCAGCCCGTCTTTGCACGGCAAAACCTCTGCCGCGGGGAAAACGCGCAGCCCGTCGCGTCGGAAGATCTTCGCCGCCAAAAAACGAGCGCCGATTCTCCCTTCCTGAAAAAAAACAAACGCTGGCGCCCGAAACGCGAACCTTTGCCCATTTCCGCCGCGGCTACGGAAGGCGGCGCGGGCGGAAGCGGCGGACAGCAAAAAAACGGGGACGGCAACGCCGATATCTTTCAGGCGGACAAAACCATGCTTTTCTATAAAGGGAAACGCGCCGCCCTGCTCGACGCGGATGAGACGCTTGCCTACAACCTTGCGGACACCGACACGGGCTTTGCATTCGGAAACGTGACGATGGACGAAGACGGCACGCCCGTCACCTATACCCTGAAAATGAAGATCTCCAAAAAGAAACAGAAACTTTTCTTTGAAAACGGAATGCCCGTGTTTACCTTCGATATCCGCGCAAACGCCCGCATTTCGGACGCGGACAAGGCAGATTCCATCCTCGGCATCGCAAAAACTTTGCTCGTGGACGAAAAGATCCTGCACGCCGCGGAAGAAAAGTTCCGCGAAGAGCTCTTATCCGTCTTTACGCGGTCAGCGGCGGCAGGCTGCGACGTCTTTGCACTCAGACAGAAACTGTATCGGCACCATTTCGGAAAATACGAAAAATTCAAGGATACACTGCTCGATTCCGTCCAGGTGCGCTGCCGCATCACGTTTACGTCCTTGAAGTGAAAAATGTGATAAAATGATAAAAACAAAAACTTTTTGAAATTTTTTTTCAAAAACCTATTGACAAACCGTAAAACGGTGTTATAATAAAGGTGACCACAGGGAAAAAATCAAAGATTTTCCCTCGGTACGTTCAGGCACGGACGGCACGCAGAACTTTCCCTTTTTTTGCGGCGGCATCTATCCGGAATCAGCGCTGAGGATGAGGTCGCAGGGTAAAAAGGAAAAGGAGTCGAATGGATGTTTTTTTCGGGAAAGCGTCTGCGGAACAAAACCGGCTCTTTAACACACTTTCGCTATCGGAAAAGATTGACAGAAGGAAAAGAGAGTTTTGTTCGCGCCGGATGCGCAAGGAGGTACTGTATGTACAGATCCGATTTAAGGAAACTTGCTTAACGGGGGTACGGTCCAATGTACGTTTTTACAAAGGGGACAGTAAAATAAGACTATGATCCGCTCTTTACAGACTTTCGAGCGCTCTGCAGGCCGAGGACGTCTGTGACCGATACGGTATTTTGGATATACTCTTATCAGTCCCTCAAAACTGAATAAGAAAGCACTGCCCTGCACGCGTTTGCGCGCAGGGCTTCTTCTTTTCCGCACACATTTGCGCGCAGGGCTTCACCTCTTTCGGGCAGATTTTTTGATCTCGCTGTGATAAAAATAATTGACGATAACGCGAGGAGCATCAAACGGACGCTTTAACGTATCGTCATTGGTCACATATTCCGACCCGATTTGCCGAGCAAAATCTCTTATTTCGCCGTCCGAACATTCAAATTCCATCTTTATTCCTCACTTGCCGCTGTACTTTTTTTCTTTGTGATCCGGAACGTCAACTCCGTCATCAAAATCATTATAACGACAAAGAGCAATAAATAGATCGGCAGTATTTCAAATCCGATCAATCCTCCCAGCTGTCCGAAAAGCGGGGGGATGAACGTGGAGCCGATATATGCGCTCGCCATCTGTATACCGATGATCGCGCCCGAATTTTCCGCGCCGAAATTATTTGGCGTGGAATGAATGATACACGGATAGATCGGTCCGCAACCAAATCCGATCGTTACAAAGGCGATCACTGCGAGAAAATTCGGCCCGGGGATAAACAGCAAAACGATACCGCAAATCACAAACGCTGTCCCCATTGTTATCATTTTCCTGTCACCGAGTTTATCGGAAATAAATCCGCTTATGAACCTGCTTATCGTGATGCCTATGTAAAATAATGCGGCGAATTGTGCTGCTTGTTCAGAGGGTACCCCTTTGACTTCCGCAAAATATGTGCTTGCCCATCCCATGGCTGTTGCCTCTGCGGCACAATATGCAAAAAAGCCGACGAGCAATAAAGGTACGCCTTTAATTTTAAGTGCCCCGATCAGACCGATATGTTTTTGTTCAGCGGTTGCCGCACTTTTGTTTACTTTCCAAACGGGCAGCGTTACAAGAAGCAGCAGCGCAATGCCGAGTTGGATAAATCCGACGATCCGATAGCCGTTATTCCAGACAGAGTGCGTAAGAGCATAGCTCATTATAAACGGACTGACGATCGTTCCGACCCCCCAAAAGCAGTGCAACCAGCTCATGTGTTTCGCCTTATAATGGAGTGCGATGTAATTATTGAGGGCGGCATCTATCGCGCCCGCGCCTAAACCGTAAGGAACGGCAAAAGCGATAAGCATCCAATATTTATTTGAAAAAGAAAAACCGAATAAACCGACGGCAGTCAGAAATACGCTTGTGACCGTAACCGGGGGCGTGCCAAATTTTCCTGTAAGCTTATCCGATAACAAACTTGATACAATGGTGCATCCTGATATGACCATAGTAATAAAGCCCATATACGAAACAGGCACGTTTAAATCGCTGTGCATTGCCGGCCACCCCGAACCGAGCAAGGAATCAGGCAATCCCAAACTGATAAACGCAACGTAAATCAATGCAAGCAAAAATGAGTACACCTTGATCTCTCCTCTCAGATGAACAGACGGCTGTCAAAGATACAGCGCGTAGACGTAATCGTCCATAAAGAAACCTTCGCCGATGGGGGTGCGCTCTTCGCCCTCGCGCGAAAAACCGAATTTCTCATACGCGCGGACGGCGCGGCCGTTGCCTTTGTTCACGGTGAGATAGACGCGCCGCGCGCCCCTCTCTTTTGCGAGCGAAACGACCTCGGCAAGCGCCGCCTGACCGAGCCCGCGTCCCCTCTCTCCCTCGCAGAGGTAGAGTTTGGACAAAAAGAGATCTTTGCCTTGTTCCTGCAACCCGCAATAGCCGATCTTCTCCTCTCCTCTGCAGACATAATAATAAGTATACCCTTGCGACTGCGTCTGGGCGCGCATGGCGGGCGCACTTTGGAATTTATCCAGCATATACCCGACCTGTTTTTCGCCTAACAGATCGTCGTATGCCGAATGCCAGCACTCCGCAGCGATCTTTTCCAATCCTTCAAAATCCTGCGTTTCCATCAATTTTATCTTTTCCATGAATTCGCCTCCAAAGCATATTATAGAACGAAATTTCGGGACTGTCAATCGGGGCGGCGACACAATTCGGCAAAACTTGTCAAGTTTCTGCCCTGCAAGCCCGTTCTTTTTTTGCCCTTTCCGCGATACAATAGAATTAAAAAAGAAACGAGGTCCGATCATGCCCAACATCAGCGATTTTATAGGAAAACCCCTCTTCAACGGAGCGGGCGAAAAAGCGGGAACGGTAAAAAACGCCCTTCTGACGCGCAATTTAAAGACGCTGCGCGCCTTTGAATATTTCGACGAACAGGAGGACGAGCATATCCTGCCCCTCTCGGCGATTTCCTCCGCGGGCGACGCGCTCATCGTGAGATCGCTTGCGGAAAAGACGTACAAAGACGCCGTCGGCGCCCCCTTCGGCATGACGGCATATTCGGTGACGGGCGAAGAGCTGGGCAAGATCAGCGATTTTGAACTGGACGGCGCCGCGGTGACGGCGCTCATCCTCTCGGGCGGAACGAAAATAGAATCCGCGCGCATTGCAAGCGTAAAAGACGCCGTCTTTGCCGATCTCAAATCTCCTCTTCCCCTGAAACCCGTAAAGCCGCGCGCGAAGAGAAAAACGGCACAGGCAAGCGTTCTGCCCGCGTCTGACCGACTCCCTGCCGCCGCGCCGCAGAGCGGCTCGGCGGATCCTTCGGCGGCTGCGCCGACGCGGCAAGCGGACGAAACATCGCCGCAAAACTCCTCCGCACCGCCGCAGACGGCGGCACCGAAAGCGGGAAGTGCGCTCCTTACGGGAAAACGCGCGCCCGCCGACATCAAGGACGCGCGCGGAAACGTGATCGTAAAAAAAGGCGCCCTCATCACCGCTGAAACGTTGAGACGGGCGATGGCGAACAACAAGATCTTCGAGCTCACGCTGAGCGTGCTCGGCCGCACGGGCACCGCGCGTTGAAACGCGAGCGCCTTGCGCCGAACATAGCACCCGCCGTTTTCTCCGCCGCACGCGGCGGCAGCGACGACCGCTCGGAGCAAAGCAGTTTTCCGACCCTCCCTTCGGTTAAACGAAGCAAAACATTCTTCTTGACCGACCTTTCGGCAAACGCCTGCCCGCGCCTTGCAAGGCGCGGGCGGGCGTTTG
>CALVSU010000013.1 GCA_944359385.1 uncultured Clostridia bacterium
TCGACGCAACGCGTAACGATCGCTGCTCCGTCGCGGTCTTCGTCCGCTCCTTACAAATCCCTCTCTCTGCGCCATAAAGGACCTAAGTCGAATACTCGGCTTAGGTCCTTTATGGGTTTCCATTTATATGGTATAATTCAACAAAGATTCATTATAGTAGTATTGATCACCTAATAACATCGCCGACCAAGTGTATTCACCGTCTGCACCACATAAAATATTTATTGCAAAGTTTAATCTAATTGATGCGCCAAAAATATTTTGTGAGTCAACATATGAAACAACTACAACACAATTCGTTGTACTTGTTCCTAATGTGTACGCCCAGTCTAATAAGGGGAAGTCAGCTGTAGATGGCGAAAGTAACTGCTCTTTTACTGTTGTTTTAGCTAATGTTTGCAGTTGTACCTTCATTTCATTGGTTAAATCTGAAATATATATAATATTATTCCCGTTTGAAGGATAAAGTTTTCTTTCTCCTTGACAATCATAAATTTCCGAAACCTGATCCGCTTCAAAAATTACATTACACACATCATTATCTTCGTTGACAAAATCATATTTTGCCATATCTTCGGATTTATTGATGATTTCCCTTAGACGTGACAGTCCGATTTGTTGCCGTATTTCAACAAATGACTCCACCATTTCATCAGTCCAGCCATAATCAATTAGATAATCACGTTCCTCTTCATCTGTTAAAGGTTTTTCTTCCAAACCCGTTATTTCTACTTTAATAGAAGCGCCTGTCGATACTCTTGTCGAACTATCCTCTGCCGTCAAATGAATAATCCCATTATAAATAGGTGTGATTGTAAATTCAATTTCATAATAATCTTTTCCTACAGCTATGATTGTATCACCTTTTTCAATTTCCACATAGCCTTCCTTATCTGCTATCAATGAAACGCCGGAAGTAACACATTTAGAAGGATGCGCAAAAACGGTAATTGTTTCTTCGCTATATTTGCCCTTTAATTCAATATCAGAAGTTGATTCGAATTCAAGCAACGTTATTGGTTCGGTTGCGCACGCAGTAAAACAGAAAAGTACAAAAAACAAAAAAACAGTTGTACCAAGACAGATCACCTTTTTCATGGCTTACCCCTAAACAGTTAACGTTGAAATAATATTTACGCAAAAAATCTTTTTAATTACCTGAATAAAATTCAGTATATCATAATTACAACTTAAAATCAACATCTCAAATATAAATAATTGCAATATTTTTAATTTTAGCACCGTGGCGTGTGCCTAATATAGACAAGTGCGGCGGGCAAAGCCCGCCGCAACCAAGCACACAACCTGAAATTACTCAATAAAAAATTTACAATCGACGCAAAACCTATTCCGAACCGTATAGACGGCTCAGCGCTTTACAAAAGTTTGCCGTTCTTTCGGACATAGAGCTTTTTCATCCCTGTCGTTAGAAGCATATAGGCAAGTGCCACGCAAGCGATCACGGCAAAGAAGTATGCGGGCAGAGCGCAAAGCCCTACCGCTCTTCCGAGCGGCGTATACGGCACAGCCGCCAAAAAGGCGATCCCGCCGAACGTGAAGCAAAGCACGGGCAGAGACGCCCTGCTGCTCTTTCCGAACGGAAAACGGGAAGTGCGCAGCATATGGATGACGAGGGTCTGCGTGAGCATGGATTCGATGAACCATCCCGTCTGGAAAAGCGCGACAAACTGCATTTTCAGGGCGGGATCCGTTATCGCGCCATACCCCGCGCCGCTGGCGGCGGGACAGACGAGGAAAAACAGAACGAGATAGGTCGCTATGTCGAAGAGCGAGCTCACGGGGCCGAAACGCACCATGAATTTCGTCACCAAACCCGCATCCCAGACGGCGGGCTTTTCGAGATATTCCCTGTCCACGTTGTCCCACGGCATCGCGATGCAGCTGATGTCATAGACGAGATTCAGAAGGACGAGCTGGACCGAACGCATGGGCAAAAAGGGCAAAAGCGCGCTCGCCGCGAGGACGGAAAACATATTCCCGAAATTGGAAGACGCCGTGATCTTGATGTATTTGATCATGTTCGCATACGTCTTCCGCCCTTCCGTCACGCCGTCCGCGACGACGGTGAGGTCCTTTTCGAGAAGAATGACGCCCGCCGATTCCTTTGCGATATCCACCGCCGTATCGACGGAAATGCCGACGTCAGCCGCGCGCATGGCGGGAGCGTCGTTGATGCCGTCGCCCATAAATCCGACCGTATGCCCTTTCCCCCGAAGGACGCGCACCACGCGCTCCTTCTGCGCGGGAGAAAGTTTTGCGAACACCGTCGCACGTTCCGCGGCTGCGGCAAGTTCTTCGTCGTTCATCTCTTCGAGCTGTCCGCCGAGGAGCACTGCGCCGCCGTCCAGTCCCACCTTCCCGCAGATGCAGGCGGTGACCTTCTCATTGTCGCCCGTCAGGACTTTGACGGTCACGCCGAGGTTTTTCAGCCGCGCCAGCGCCGAAGCCGTGGACGCCTTGGGCGGATCGAGGAATGCGAGATAGCCGATCAGCACCATGTCCTTTTCGTCCGCCGCCCCGCACCTGCCCGCAGGTGCGGGATCGTTTTTCTGTGCGACGCACAGCACGCGCATCCCTTTCGCGTTCAATTCGTCCGCACGGGCGCGCACCTTCGCTTTCAGCCCTTCCGAAAGGGGCAGGACCTCGCCGTTCAGTTCCGCGAAGGCGCATACCGCGAGCATCTCCTCCACAGCGCCTTTGGTGATGAGCTGGGTCTTTCCGCCCCCGCTTTCCACGACGACGCTCATCCTTCTCCTGTCGAAGTCGAACGGGATCTCGTCCGTCTTGCGGTAGGAAGAGAGGACGTCCGCGCCGATCTCTCCCTTTCTGACCAGCTCTTCCGTGCGCTCGATTACCGCGACGTCCATGAGGTTTTTCAGCCCCGTCTGATAATTGCTGTTGAGAAAGGCGTGGCGCAGAACGCGAGCGTCTTCTTCCCCGTTCACGTTGAGATGATATTCGAGAACGACTTTGTCCTGCGTGAGCGTGCCCGTCTTGTCCGTACAAAGAATGTCCATCGCCCCGAGGTTCTGTATGGAGTTAAGGTCTTTCACGACGACCTTTTTCCCCGAAAGCGCGACCGCGCCCTTGGCAAGGCAGGTCGTCACGATCATCGGGAGCATTTCGGGCGTCAGCCCGACCGCGACGCTCACGGCAAAGAGCGCCGCGTCCAGCCAGTCGTGCTTGGTCAGTCCGTTGATGAGAAAGACCAGCGGCACCATGACCAGCATAAAACGGATGAGAATGCGCGAAACAGAACCCACGCCCTTCTCAAACGCTGTCTTTTCGGGACGGACGTTGAGAGATTTTGCTGTCTGACCCAACAAAGTGTCCCCGCCCGTCGCAACGACGACGCCCGCACCGCTTCCGCTGACGATGTTCGTGCCCTGAAAAGCAAGGCAGGTACGGGACAGAAGAGCGCCCGAAACGCACACCTCGCTCTTCTTCTCTACGGGCGCGCTCTCACCCGTGAGGGACGCCTCTGCCGCAAAGAGATCTTTCGCCTGCAGAATGCGCAGATCCGCAGGCACCATGTCGCCCGCCGAAAGATATACGATGTCGCCGACAACGATCTCCGAAACGGGGATCTCCGCCTTGCCCGCGTCGGCGCGCAAAACGCAGGCTGTCGTCGTGATCATGGAAGCGAGTTTTGCCGCCGCGTTGCCGCTCTTCGTCTCCTGGGCAAAGCGCAAAATGCCCGAAACTGCGATCATGATCGCAATGACGCTGACCGTCATATAATTTTTTTCGCCCGCGCCCGCAAAGAGGATGTCCGTAAAGACGGAAACGACTGCGAGCACAAACAGGATCGCCGTGAAAGGATTTACGAACGCCCCCGCAAAACGGCGAAGCACCCCCCTCTTTTTCTGGGAAGGCATGACGTTTTTGCCGTATCTTTCGCGGCTCTTTTCTGCCTCTGCCGCCGTCATGCCCGCAGAAGAGGTGCCGAGCAAAGAGAAAAGCTCCTCAGACTGATGCTCCGAAGCATAGAGAACGCGCTCTTTCGCCGACTCCGCGCGCACGATCCCCTCGGAAAAACGCACCAGCGTATTTTTCTTTAATTTTTTCGTCATAACAACTACCTCCTTCGATTTTTGATCGGAGAGGTAGCCGAAGAAATCCCGTTACGAGAGCGCAAAAAGACGGACTTTTCTCGTCTTTTTCGCGCGAAAAACGCATCGGGCATATTTACTTCGACTGCCGCTGCCTTCGTCCATCTTTTTTACCTCCGTTTTATTTTGCGTCATGAAAAGCCGAACGCCTGCCTTTTCCGCGCCGCATTTTTGCAAACCCGACGCCGCCCGCATCCCGAACGCAGCGCAAAGCAATGCGCAGATCCTGCATATGCGGGCATAAAAATATCCGCGCGCCCAAACGGCGCGCGGACACACTCGATTCATACCGCGAAAATACCGTTTGAGCTTTGACTTCGCGGGGCGGTGAAGCTGTGTTATGCCGCGCCTTGTTCCTCGACGCGGCCTGTTCAAACCTGCGCACGATGTCTCCATCGTTTTGCGGCAACAGCCCATATCCCCGTAGTAGCCTTACTTACCGGATATTCTTTTTACACCTGCATTATATTCCCGCGCGCCGCGTTTGTCAACCCCCTCGGCGCAAAAAAATCCGGCTTTCACGTTTTTTTCACAATCTCCATGCCGCGCGCCGCAAGATTTTTGCGGCGCGCGGCGCCCTCTTTTTCACACAAAAAGGCAGTCTGTCCTCAAATATGGACGCAATTACGATTTTCATGCAAAAAGCCGACCTTGTCCGCGAATGCGGACAAGGTCGGCAAAAAAGAAATATGCAGATGATCGCGCACGAACAGCTGTCGTCGCCTTCGGGCGCGAAAAGATCAGTGCACGCACGAGCCGATCTCGGCGCCTTCGGGCGCGAAAAGCACTTTGCACTTTCCGTCTTCGTTCACAGGCGCGAGCAACATTCCGTTGGAATATTCGTTGCCGAATTTATGCGGCTGAAGATTTACAAGGACGATGATCTTTTTGCCGATGAGCGCTTCGGGCGCATATTCGTCGGCAATGCTCGACACGATCACCCGTTCGCCCATGCCGTCGTGCAGGGTCAGTTTCATCAGCTTGTTCGTCTTACGCATCGGCTTTGCGGAAAGGATCTTGCACACGCGAAGATCGAGCTTTGCAAAATCGTCCAGAACGACCTGCGGTTTGACCGCTTCGGGAGAGGAAACAAAGACATCCTCCTCTTCTTTTTTCTCCTCCTCAACAGGTTCCGTCTTCTCCTCTTCTTTTGCGTCGGGATCCTCCGCTTCCGGAAGAGAAAAGTCCAGAAGTCTGAGATAGCGCTCCGCCTCTACCGCGAACAGATACAGATACAGTCTCGGTCCCTTGTCGCGCGCAAGGATGAGATTGTATACGTCCTTGAAAAACTTGCTCTGCACCGTTTTCAGGGCGTTCTTGTCTTCGACGATTTCGGGGAAGACCTCTTTAGGGATCGCGTACAGCTCCGTTTGCAGAGAGTCGAGCGTATAGCCGCCCTTTTCGATATATTCTTTGAGAAGGCGGATACAAGCGCGCTCTTTTTCTTCCATCGTGCGCCAGTAATTCCAGTTGCGCTTTTTAAGAATGATATATTCGCTCTCGGGAGAACAGGTTTTCAGCCAGAACTCCGCTTTTTCGAACCGCTCGGCAAAATCGGCGACTTTGTAAGGCGTGCCGATCTTGGCGAAGAGCTTTTCCATCATCTCCGCATTGAAATCCACAACGCTGCCCAGATCGACGAGCTGCCCCATCGGAACGGGGACGATATTTCTCCCCTCGATCGCGCAATTTTCCATGACGGAGGCCACCGCCTCGTTCGCCGTGCCGTCACGGTAGGCGGAAAGCATCTTGTCAAACTCAAAATACTGGCGCAGGATCTCGTCGGAAAGACAGAAATCGAACGCTTTGAGCGGTTCCGTCTTCGCATACAGCCACAAAATGACTTCCGGCTGATACAGTCTGAGGAGAAAATCGGGCGTCATGTTAAAACCCGAAGACCCGCTCATTTTGCCGACGCTTCCCTTTATGCCGATAAATTCATAGCCCTGGAAGAGGGGTGCGTTGTAACCGAACACCTCGCGGGAAACGTCCTTCGCCGTGTCGTAACTGCCGTTTTTGGAGGCGTGGTCCTTGCCGCCCGGCTCGAAATCGACGCCTTCCGCCAGCCAGCGCATCGGCCAGTCCACCTTCCATTGCAGTTTGCAGTTGAAATCTTTTGTAAAATCGAAATCCCCTTCATGCCCGCAGTCGCACACATAATGCGCTTTTGTGCAATCGTCGGAAATGGACACGATCTTCGTACTGTCTTTACCGCAATGCGGGCAGAAAATGCTCACGGGATAATAATTTTCGCGTTCCTCTTCCGTCGCGTCCTGTGTGCGGTGCCTGTCGAGGATATCGAAGATCTTTTTCCTGTTTTTCAACGCAAAAATGACGTTGTCTTTGTATCTTCCCGAACGGTATTCGCTCGCCTGGTAGCGGTATTCCATTCTGATGCCGAATTTCTCGACGGACGCCATGAACTCCTTTTCAAAATGCGCCGCGTAGCTCTTTTCTTTGCCGAACGGATCGGGAATGTCGGCATACGGGAACCCGATATATTTTTCGAAGGAATTGTCGCCGAGAAAATCCGCGACGTTTTTCGGTACTTTGCGCAGTCTGTCGTATTCGTCCCACGAAAAGAGCAGTTTCGCCTTCTTGCCCTTCTTTTGCAGGGCACGGCAGACGAACCAGCTCGTCGCAATGTCGCGGAAATTGCCGATATGCACCGAACCCGACGGCGAGATCCCCGCCGCGCAGACATATTCTTCTTTGTCGGGATTGCGGCGGATGACTTCGTCCGCCAGTTTTTCTGCCCAGAACATAATGACCTCTACTTTTCCAAATGAAATATGTTTTTATTATAGCATATTACGGCGGCGAAATCAAACCGAAGAAAGAGAAAATCACCGATTTTGCCCGCAATTTTAAAAAAAACAGCTTTTTCTGTTCACAAACGCAAATTGTTTGTGTTATAATAGCATTCGTTCTTTCACGAATAACACACTACAAAGGTGCAGATCATGAAATTCACGAGAGGATTGAAAGACGGGCTCCCGATCGCGCTCGGGTATCTGTCCGTTTCTTTTGCCTACGCCATCGCCGCCGTAAACAACGGCGCGCCCGTATGGTTCCCCATTCTCATCTCTTTCACAAACTTCACGGGTACGGGACAGTTCGTCGGCACAAATCTCATCGCCGCAGGCGCAAGCCTCATAGAGCTTACCGTCACCATGCTCATCATCAATATGCGCTATGCGCTCATGTCTGTTTCTCTCTCCCAAAAAATGGGAGACGGATTCCCCCTGTGGCAGAGAGCGCTCCTCTCCTTCGGCGTGACGGACGAAAACTATGCCGTCGCGATTCGCCAGCCCAACAAGCTCACTTTTTCCTATCTTACGGGCCTGATGAGCTGTTCTTTCTGCGGCTGGGTGGGCGGCACCGCACTCGGCGCCGCACTCGGCGACGTCTTCCCCGATATGCTCATGAGCGCGCTCGGCATCGCGCTGTTTGCCATGTTTGTCGCCATTATCATCCCGCCCGCAAGAGAAAGGAGCAGCGTGCTTTTGCTCGTGCTCATCTCCACCGCCGCGAGCTGCCTCTTCTATTTTACCCCCGTGCTCAACAAATTGTCCGACGGCTGGGTCATCATCATCTGCTCGATCGTCTGTACGACCATCGTCGCGCTCCTCTTCCCGAAAGATCGGGAGAATGACGACAAACCCGAAAACGGACGAACCTCCGAAGCAGGCGGTAACGACGGCGGTCCCGCCCCCGACAGCGCGGAAGATAGCTCGTCCGACGATGCGGCAGGCACGGAAGGAGGCGCAAAATGACCCTTTCGGATATGCTCATCGGCTGCCTGATCATGGCGCTCGTGACCTACGTCACCAAAGCAGTCGGACTGTTGCTCGTCAGAAAACAGATCACAAACCGCTTTGTACAGTCCTTTCTCTACTATATCCCTTACAGCGTGCTCGCGGTGATGGTGTTCCCCGGCATCCTGTTCTCCACGGCGACCATCTGGTCGGGCATTGCGGGAACGGCAGTCGCTCTCATCCTTTCTTATTTCAAGCGCGGATTGCTCGTCGTATCCCTCGCGAGCATTGCCGCCGTCTTTGTCGTCGAACAGCTGATCGTACTTCTGGCATGAACATTAGAGTCATGGCCGCCAGCACCGTTGGCGGTCATGACTCTAATCTGTTACAAAAAAAACGGACGTTGCAAACGTCCGTTTTTTTGTTTTGCAGAATTTTCGCCGAAGGTGTTCCGCCGCAGTCTTTATCCGACAGAACTTTCGCCCGCGGAAGTTTCAGGGTTCTCCTGTGTTTCGGCGCCTTCGTCATTCAGCGCGGATTCCGCCTGTTTATAACTCATGTCGTTGAGATTTTTCAGCTCGAAAAACTTGCCCTTTTTCGCCATCAGTTCCTGATAAGAACCGATCTCCACGCATTTGCCCGCCTCCATCACGACGATCCTGTCCGCATCGCGAATGGTGGAAAGGCGGTGTGCGACGATGAAGGTCGTCCTGTCCTTGATCAGGCTCGCGATCGCTTTCTGCACGTGATATTCGGAAATGTTGTCCAGCGCGCTCGTCGCCTCGTCAAGAATGAGGATCTTGGGATCGCGGATAAGGGCGCGGGCGATCGTGATGCGCTGCTTCTGCCCGCCGCTCAGTTTGCCGCCCTGCTCGCCGATAAAGGAATCCAGCCCATTGGGCATATCTTTGAGAAATTCGTTCAGGTTGGCAAGTTCCGCGACGCGTTCGACATCTTTCCTGTCGAACGTCTCCATGCCGTAAGTGATGTTTTCGAGAATGGTACCCGAAAAGAGCAGGCTGTTCTGCGGCACGACCGAAATGGAATGCCTGTAATCGGACAAAGACAGATCGGTGATGTCCGTCCCGTCTATGTAAAGATGCCCTTTCGTCGGCTGCAAAAAGCCTATGATCAGATTCATGAGCGTGGATTTTCCGCTCCCCGACGCGCCGACGACGGCGATGCACTCGCCCTTGTGCACATCCAGGCTGAAATCCTCGACGACCCACGAGGCGCCGTCGGGATATTTATAGCTCACATGGTCGAAACAGACGTTCCCCTCCACCGCGGGGAGTTTTTTCTTGCCGATACTGCTCTCCACGTCTTTCGAAAGCATGATCTCGGAGAGAGAGTTGACCGCTTCGAATCCCGTCGTAAAGGTCGGCAGAACGTTGACCACCGTTTGGACGGAACTGTTGATGGTGGTAAACATCGACTGATACAACACGATGTCCCCGGGGGATATGATGCCTTTGAGCGCAAGAAAAGCACACGCGATCAGACAGGCACCGCTGAGAATATTCGCCACGACCCACGTCGCAGAACCGAAATAGGAGTTGGTCTTGTCCACTTCCAGCCCTTTTGCGGTGAGGCGGCGTATGGTGCGCTCGCACTGTTCGATCTCTTCGTCTTCCAGCCCGTGCGCCTTGGTGACCGCGAGCATACCCAGCATACTGCTGAACTTCGCGGACACCGCCTCGTTTTCAACGCGGTACTGATGATTTTTCCTGCGCATTTTGCGCCTGAACACCTGCGTGAGAAGGACGTTCACGGGGATGACCAGCAAAAAGAAAAGAGTGACCGTAAGGCTGTTATACAGAGAAATGCCGATCGCGACGAGCGCGACGATGATGTTCGGAAGCAGGATCTTCATCATGTTGAGATTCAAAGCATCCACGCTCTCGACGTCTTTCAGGAATTTGCTCTGGATCCTGCCCGTTTCGATCTCTTTATGATAGGTGATGGACAGATGCTGCAATTTGCGTATAACCGTGCCGCGTATGCCCGCGCCCGTCTTGCGCAGCATCTTGTCCGTGATGCGCGAATAGATGACGTGCGTGGGTATGTTCTGCAACAGCACGACCGCCAAGATCACCGAATCGATCACGATCCTGCGGATCACCGCATCGCTCATGGGCATGGTCGCCTGGTCGATGATGTCGGCGGTGATGATCGGCATGATCCATACGGGCAAATTTTTGAGTATGAACATGAGCAGGCTCGCGATAAAGCCGCCCGCGTTCTTTTTGAGAAGCCTTCTGTAAAAAAGCCCGACCGCGCCGTGCTTTTTGCCCTTCCTCTCGGGGCGCGGCGCCTCTTCGTCGAACAGATATTCGAAATCGGGTATCACATTGTCGCTGCGCTCGTATTTTTTCTTTCCGTCCGCATGTTTTAACATTTCCATATTCTCCCGTAACGGTAAATTGTATGCGATCAAGAAACGTTTTGAACGGTACCGGAACGCCGAAGCGCTCCGTCGGGCGCGCATCCTGCGTGCCTATGCGGCGGGAGCCTTCAAAAAAGCGACCGCCGAGAAAAAATTTGCTCTGCGATAAATTTTTTACTTGGTGATCGTGACCTTCTTCAGCGCGCGGGGGCTGTCGGGATTGAGCCCTTTCCCGCAACTGACTTTGCAGGCGAGCATCTGCACCGCGAGCGCAAAGAAGAATACGGTCAGTTTTTCGCTGTCCGCGCCGGGTACGCATACGATCTTCGCGCCCGTCTTTGTAAACGCATCGGCATCGTCCGTCACGATATAGAGATCGGCGCCCAGCTCCGTCATCTTTTCCGCGCATTTCAGAGAATCTTCCCTGTGCACCGCATCCGTTTCCGGCGTAAGAGAATTTTTCGATGCGAACAGGATAACTTTCGTTCCCTCCCCGATCATCGCCATCGGCCCGTGATAAAAGTCGGAGCTGTGATAAGCGCGCGCGCGAATATAGCAGGTCTCCTGCAATTTCAGCCCGCACTCGAAAGCGATCGCGGAAGAGACGCCGCGGGAAAGAAGAAAACATTCTTCGGCAGGCAGAAAAGCCTTCGCGACGGGATCCGTCGCGGCGTCGATCGCGGCAACAGCGTTTTTCAGCGCCTCGCCCAGCGAAGGGCAGACCTTCCCGCCGCGCAGCGCTTCCGCGAGCATGAGCGCAAGATACAACTGACAGCTGAACGTCTTTGTCGCGGCGACACTCTTCTCTTCGCCCGCAAAACAACAGAAATGGAACTGCGCAAGCTTTGCAAGCGGACTGTTTTCATCGTTGGTGATCGCGACCGTCACGCCGCCGCATTCGTTCGCCGCACGCACGATCTCCATGACGTCCGCCGCCTTTCCGCTCTGCGAACAAGCCACAACGAGCGTATTCTGAAATTTCATCTTCGCGCCGTACATCGTCACCACGCTCGGCGCACCCGACGCGACGGGCAGTCCCAAAAGCGTCTCTGCAAGGTACTTGAAATAGATCATCGCGTGATCGCTCGTACCGCGCGCCGCCGTATAGATATTATCGATCTGTTTGCCTTTGACTTCCTGAACGAGCTTTTCCATGACGCAGGCATTCTTCGCCGCAAGGTCCGCAATGACCGCAGGCGCCTCGTTGAGCTCTTTCCACATCAGACTGTTCCTGTATTCCATGATCATTTCTCCTTCGTAAATTTACCGATCGCGGCGCGGACTTCTTCTTCAAAACGCCGTATGTACCCTGCCGCATATTCCGCGACGTCAAGATCTTTGTCCAGCATGAGCGGCGTAAGATCCATAGCATAATTGAGCGCGCTGTATGTATCGCAGGCATGGCTTGCAGAGAAAGTCGCGTTGGCGAGCCTTCTGCCTTCCGCCGCGAGATCGTAACGCTTGCCGCCCACGATCTGACTGTCGAACACCCCCGAAAGACAGCGGGCGATGTTCGGATGTCCGCCGCAGTCCATGAACACCTTTTCGCCGTCGCACATCCAGTCCAAGTCTCTCCACACTTCGCAGCCGTATACTTTTTCCGGCCGCTCATCCTCTTTGAGAAGACGAAGCGCCGCAATGACCTTCACGACCGTCGCAACGTGCGTATCGTGCTTGTCCGCAATGTTGTGCGTATAGACGAAACGGGGCTTTGCCGCGCGCAGGATCTCGACGAATTCCGCGACGATGCGCTCGTCGGAAGGATCTTTGACCTCTTTGGAAGGATGCCCCAGAAGGATCTGTGCACCGTATTCCCCGACAAACGCCGCTTTCTGCTGTTCGGTGATGCGGATCGCCTTCATGTCCTCGTCGGTAAAATCGGCATACAGCCCGTTGCGCGGGCTGCCCGCTCCGTCCGTCGTCACGACGGCGCTGAACCACTTGTCCGACCTTCCGAAACACTCGGATATGGGAGAATATGCCATAAACTCGATGTCATCCTGATGTGCAGAGATCGCAAGATGCGTCGTGCGGGCAAGAGCAATTTCTTCCTTCGTTCCGTCAGGTATATAAACGACAGCTTTTTCACTCAGTTTCATATAAACCTTCCTCTATCTATTCGTTCACCTACGATTATAGCATTAAAAAATAGATTAAGCAACCGAAAGACTCTATTTTTTCCCCTCGCTTCGGCAAAAAAATTTTTGCGTCTGCCGATCGGAGCATATGTGCTTCTTTTGAAAAAAAATTTTGATTTCCCCCTTTCGAACGGCTGACTTTACGCCGTTTTTGTGCTATACTTTTACTACTTGAGAAACGGCGCGACGTATTTTTGCATCCGCGAAAAATGCATGAAACACATCGCGCTTCAATATACGGAGGCAAAAACTTTGAGCGGATTTTTCGGCGTAGCATCAAAAAAAGACTGTGTTTTCGATCTGTTTTTCGGAACGGACTACCATTCCCACCTCGGAACGAGACGCGGCGGCATGGCAGTCTATGGAGAAAGCGGATTTAACCGCGCCATACATAATATCGAAAATTCGCCCTTCCGCACAAAATTCGAAAGAGATTTCGAGGAAATGAAGGGCAACCTCGGCATAGGCTGTATTTCGGACAGCGAGCCGCAGCCCCTCCTGGTGCGCTCTCACCTCGGCAATTACGCGATCACAACCGTCGGACGCATCAACAACCTCGACGAACTCGTCAAACAGGCTTTCGGCGCCGGCACCAGCCACTTCCTGGAAATGAGCGGCGGAAACATAAACGCGACCGAACTCACCGCCGCGCTCATCAACCGCGGCAGTTCCATTCCCGAAGGCATCCGCTACGCGCAGAGCATGATCGACGGCTCCATGTCCATACTCATCCTGACATCGAAAGGCATCTATGCCGCGCGCGACACGATGGGCAGGACTCCCGTCGTGCTCGGAAAGAAAAAAGACGCCTATTGCATCGCTTTCGAATCTTTTTCTTATCTCAATCTCGGTTATGAGCCTTTCAAAGAACTCGGTCCCGGAGAAATCGATTTTATTACCGCAGACGGCGCAGAGATCGTTGTGCCCCCTTCCGGACAGACGAAGATCTGCACTTTCCTTTGGGTCTATTACGGCTATCCTGCTTCTTCCTATGAAGGACTGAGCGTAGAACAGATGCGTTACAACTGCGGAGATATGCTCGCGCGCAGGGACGATATCACCGCGGACAGCGTCGCAGGACTCCCCGATTCGGGCACCGCGCACGCGATCGGTTATTCCAACCGCTCCAAGATCCCCCTTGCCCGTCCGTTCGTAAAGTATACGCCTACATGGCCCCGTTCGTTCATGCCGCAAAATCAGACGCGCCGCGACCTGATCGCACACATGAAACTTATTCCCATCGATGACATGATCCGCGGTAAACGGCTGGTGCTCATCGACGACTCGCTCGTGCGCGGCACGCAGATGCGCGGCACTGCAGACTTCCTCTATCGCAACGGGGCGAAAGAAGTACATATCCGCCTCGCCTGCCCGCCTCTGCTTTACGGCTGTCCTTATCTCAATTTCTCGCGCTCCAATTCTTCCATGGAACTCATCGCAAGAAGAAAGATCGCGGAACTGGAAGGCTCTGAATCGGAAGACAGGCTCGCCGCATACCAGGATCCCGACTCCCCGCAATACGCGGCTATGGTAGAGTCGATCAGAAAAGAACTCAAATTTACTTCCCTCAAATACCACCGTCTTGACGACATGATCGAATCGACAGGTCTTCCCTGCTGTAAATTCTGCACCTATTGCTGGAACGGAAAAAAATAAACGCATTGACAGTCGGCGGGCGCCTTTTAAGGCGCCCGCTTCTTTCTTTGCGTTTAAATTGCGGCTTTCTCTTGTATGCAGACGTCGGAAAACTTGTGTATTTATTCTTTTACGCAACGGATCATACCATCGCTTTTTGAAAAATATTTTGCATAATTTGTAAAAATATACAAAATATACTAGATTTTTGTAAAGAAATGTTGTATGATATTTATGAAAACAAAATACGGTCCGAACACCGATAACGCCCCCTTTTCACGCCTGCCGCAAGCGAGATATGTTTTCAAAATCCGCCGTCAGAGAGAGTTCTATGCGCGTCATTCTGTCATTTTACAATTCCGATCAATATGAAAACGATAGAGACGGGATCTCATTTCCCTTACAAATGACCGAAAACCAGTTCGGCTTTCTCAAAAGCATTTTCGAATCGTATCTGGATGACACTTCCGCGCTCCACGTGCGTCTGCACAACGATCTGGGGCACGATATCTTCATCTGCCTGCAAAAGGAAAAATGATGTTCCCGTTTTTGCGGCGATACTCCTCTGCCCGCCCGCGGCAAAGCTTCTTGCTTTCGCCGCGTTTTTCGTGCCATGACGACTGGTCGATCGCAGGAGCAGTCAAATATTTCGGCATAACATAAAATATTGCTATCCCTTTTATAGCTTTACAAACGCCGCGCGTTGTTGTATAATAAATACAATTATCACGAAAGAGGGAAAATATGTACGACGTTTTTATTTCTTATTCGAGTAAAGACAAAACGTATGCGGACGCGATCGTGCATACGCTGGAAGAAAACGGGCTGAAATGCTGGATCGCCTATCGCGACGCGGTGCCGGGCATCAGTTATTCGGAGAGCATCGTATCCGCCATACGGGACGCCAAAGTCTTTCTTCTGATCTTCTCCGAAAACTCCAAAGCCTCAGTCCATGTAAAAAACGAGATCAATTACGCGACCAAGGTGGGCGCTCTCATTATTCCGTTCCGCGTGGAAGATGTTAAGCCGGACGATTCGCTGGAATATTATCTGGGCGCGACGCATTGGCTCGAAGCGCTGACAAAACCCCTGCAAAATCACATTTTAAGGCTGAAAGACACCATCAAAGGCGCGCTTTTACACAACAATGAACAAGTCGCCCCTGTCACCAATGCGACACAGGCAACCAAAAGCGGCGAGCTCAGAGTTGTCGAAACAGAATATCTCTATTCCAAAGGCATGACGCCCGAAAGCATTGCAAAAAGATTGGTCGAAAACGATCTTAACCTCTACGCAGGCATTTCCGACATCAATGAAGGAAGCCCCGAGCAATGGGCGGATTTCGTAGAAAACTGTCCCGATTATTTTTGTTATCTGGTGAACGACAAAGATGAGATCGTCGGCGACTGGTCCATCGTCGCGCTGGACGACGAAACATACGAGCAGGCGGTCAAAGGGCAGACGACGGAAAACGAATTTACTATGGATACGACCGAATATATCTGTTTCCCCGGCGATTACAACGGATACCTGCTCAATATGTCGCTGAACATGGAATACAAGACACTCGATAATAACCTCAAACTTGTGGACAGCTTCTTTTCCAGGCTGGAAAAATTTGCGCAAAACGGCATTTTCTTTACACGCTTTTGCGTAAACGTATTCCGCCGCGATCAGCAGGCTTTCTATAAAAATTTCGGATTCAGATATGTCTGCGACAATAAGGAATTCGGAAAAATTTACGAAATAAACCTCGTCCCCTATCCTACAGGACCCCAGTTTGCTAAACGCAAACTTCTCAGAGAGCTCTATGAGAATAAAGATAACTGAAGGCACCGTCCTGACCGACTCTCAACTCTGCGAAGCGGGAGAACTTTTGTATCTTACGGACAGCGAGATCTATCCGACTGCGTTTGCCTGCGCAAAAAATATGGGAACGGTTTTCCCCGCGCTTGCAAAAATGGAAAACGGACTTTTTACCCGAGAAAATCTGCTCGTCGCGCTGGACGGAGAAAAGATCGCGGGCGTTTTGGTAGGCTGCAACAAAAATATCTGGCCGCTCGGCACCCTGGCAAGGGTGTTCGCCGAAAACAATTTGCCTTTGCCCGATTCCGCAACCGACACGGAAGAAAAATACTTTGCTTTTGAAGCGCAACACGAAAAGGGAGATTATGTTCTTTGCCTCAGTGTTTCTCCCGAACACCGCAAATGCGGGATCGGACGCGCGCTGCTGTCTCGCTATCTGCAAGACAAAAAAGAAGTTTCTCTGGAATGCCTGCAAGACAATCTCCCCGCGCGCAGGCTGTATGAATCGCTGGGATTTGCCGTCACGGAAGCCTACGCAGGTTACGCCGCGCCGCATTCCCCGCCCGTCCCCGTACTGAAAATGATCTGCCGCAAAAACCAACCCTGACCGCGCGGATAAAATTTGCCGCAAAAACCAACCCTGACCGCGCGGATAAAATTGCCGCATCGGAAAACAATGATATACATTGCTCAGATTTTATAAAAGAACGACCGAAAACAAACAGTTTTGGTCGTTCTTTTTATTTTGTGCAAAGACTTAAGCCGCAAATCTTTATAAACATCAGGCAAGCACAAAAAACATTTTTTCCAGGATTTACACATTTGCGTCAGAAGACGTTTCTGCACCGTACATGCTCTGACGGCATAACGCCATGATTTTATCGCACAAAGATCTGTAAGCGCCCGTACTCGCACAGTCCGCATCTGTCTCCCATGCAACACCTGTTGCAGATACCCATTCCGATAGAATACGCAACTCCTCACGTGTTACCTTCAGATCAATCGTTATCCCCTCTTCCCCTTTTGCAAGATCCGACACAGGCGATCCTTTATCATTTTTTTTCAAACATTTTTTCTCTTCAAGATCTTCATGATCTGCAAAATCAGTTCGTCTTTTTTCAATGCCGCGGGATTATGAACTCCGATCCCCTTCGCGTACACCCGCAATGAAAATAAGCTTTGCTTTTTCAGTCGTTCATAAAAGCTGCTTTGCTTTCCGCCCCGTTCCTTATCAATGTCATTCGTATCCATTTCTTTCTTCTCCCCGTGAAAAATGTTCTTATTTCTATAATTTTGTACATTTTGACCACATACTTATTATATCATTTTAAAAATCTTCCACCACATAGAAAATTGACCATTTTTCAGCGATTTTTAGGAGAGTTTGTCGAATGGTGTCGAACGAGAACGCAGCGGATTTTTCCGTATCACCCGTCTTTCAGGAAAGGCTGACAAAAGCTTTTCTCGGAGATGAACGAAGCAAAGTTGAAATCGCAAAAGATATCGGGATCAGCAAAGACGTCTTGATCCGCGCGCTGAGAGTCGGACTAATTCCGAGCACCCGATCCATGGTTAAAATAGCCGATTATCTTGAAGAATCCGTCGATTATCTGCTTGGATTTTCCGATGTCAGCTCGCAAAAGAAAACGATCGAAGGCATCCCATTTTGTGAAAGGCTCGACGAATTAAAAAACAGAGCGAACACAAAATACGGCACGATCGCGTCTTCGATCGGGATCTACCGCAGTCAATTCAATTCCTGGAAAAACAAAAATATTATCCCGAGCCTCGAAATCTGTTATCAGCTGGCTTTATACTTTGGTGTTTCCCTCGATTACCTGCTGGCAAGAGAATAATGCGTATCCCAAAACTATATTTTGCAATAAACAAATTCAAAACCACCAGTGAACTGGTGGTTTATTCTAGTTAAAAGGATGGGGAACAGCGGAAGATTCACAACGGGGAAAAGCATCCGCAAAAGGGATAAAAGCGTATATAGCCGCAAAGAGTTCGGGCATTGGGAAGCGGATACGGTGGTATCGGGGCAAGGGAAAAGCAAGGTATGCTTTGCCACGCTTGCAGAGAGAAAGACAAGGTACTATATAGCAATAAAGATACCGGACAGAAAGGGAGAAACGATGGCGAAAGCAATCATATCAGCGCTATCGATATTCCCGAAAGACGCAGTAAAGACGATTACATGCGACCGAGGAAGCGAGTTTGCTTGTTGGCGAGAGATAGAGAAAACGCTAACATGCAATATGTATTTTGCGGACCCGTACCGCGCACGGCAGAAAGGAACAAACGAAAAACCTGAACGGTCTGCTCAGAGAATTCTATCCCAAAGGCAGGAATCTGTCAAGAGTAACCCAGCTACATAAAAAAGAACCTGGCGTTGATCAACGCCAGGCCCAAGTAAATTTTACATTATCAAACACCGCAACGCTCTTTGCTATCAATACCCTCTACCGCTACAATGGTCAAACTTTCAATAACATTTATCCGCAAATTATTTCCGATGAATTGTTTGAAACTGCAAAAGGAAAAATCGAAAGCATAAAGTTATTGAAAAAGCTAGAACAAATGGAGAAACACCTGAATGTCTTAAACTCATGCAACGAATTTGTTATACGAGATATTTCATTGGTATAGCGCATAATCTCATTGGTGCGAAAATAAGAGGTTTCTTCTTCATCACGACTTTTGATTTTATTCGTATCGTTTGTCATCTCATACCCCTATTTTACAATTTGAGCCGCTCGGGAACCGAACGGCTCATTGCTGTCTCTGTGATTATTCCGCTAACGTACTGTCAACTACAATCGTTGCTTTTGTAAACACAGTTTCCATATATGCCTTTATTTCGTCATTTGCAACTTTGACTGCTACGGTTTCTTTATCAACTGCTGCAACGCCACCGGAATAAGTAAGTCCGTTTGAGTCGGTTGCCCTGAAAATAATGGTTTCAAGATTCGTGCAACCGACAAAACTGTTTGCAGAAATAAACTTTACGGTAGCAGGAATATCCACGCTTTTCATATTCGTGTTATCTTTGAAAGCGTTAATTTTTATGCCGTACGTTGTACGTTTAGAGCCGTCTACTTTAAAAGAGTCGCTTATAACAACGTCTTCAGGCGACACACCTTTATATCCTGCAACGTAGCCGTGATTATATAATATTTACAACCGAATAATTTGACAGTTTTTGGTCTAAAAGGCTATAAACAGTAAAAATAGAAGTACCCTATTCGATACTTCTATTCTTCCTCTTTGGATTTATTCAATATTTGAATCGAAATATTTCCTTCTTGTATGTTAATCAAATATCGTCTATGACATTTATCGCATTTGATTATCTCATCTTTTACCATGACAGCTTGAAAAAGCATTTTATCGCAACGTGGGCAATAAATGTAACTTTTATTTATATCTTGTTCTTCTGTATTTTTCATCCCGCTCTGTGATATTTATGTCAGTTAAGCACTTGCCATTTATCGTGACGAATCGCTTTTATGCAAAAACTCCGCAAAACGCATCTTCATAGCACCGCCGATATCCAAATTGCGAATTGTTTCGCAAAATTGATCTTTGGATTTACAAGCACGTAGTTGTCGATATAATTGCTCTTTTATCTCATTCTTATCTTCCGCAACCGTTAGAATTTTCTTTGCGCATTCTTTTAACCGTTCCAATTCGGACTGTTCTCTATACTCAACTACGATTTTATATCCTTTGCGTGAATCAA
>CALVSU010000014.1 GCA_944359385.1 uncultured Clostridia bacterium
GACTGCGCAACGTCTTTGAATCCGCCCGCAAAGGATACCCCCGTGCCAGCCCGCTCGCTCACATTGTTGTAAGCCTGCCAGCCGTCCGCCGCTTCGGTGCCTGCGTAAAAATCATAGCCCGCCGCCTTTTCGGGAAACGTGACGCTCGTACTCTGCGGCTGTGACGCGGACGAATATGCATTTGCGGACGGATGACCGCTCTCGCCTTTTTCGCCGCATCCCGCGAGAAAAAGCAGATTTGCCGGCAACATGCACAGAGCCATAACGATCGCCCCGCATTTTGCCGACAGTCTTTTGCCTCTCATCGAAAAACCCTCCTTCATAAAATTCTCAAAAACAGCACGCGCGCCGCTCCGTTCTTTATACCCTCTTCCGAAAGCAAAAAACAGGGTGACGCATCTGTGCACAATACCTTATTTTCATTATATCGCCTTTTTTGCTTGTGTCAAGTTCTTTATGAAAAAAGACAGGAAAAAATATATTTTTTTCATCATACTTTTCATTTTTCACGCTTTTTTATATACCTATCCGCGTTTTTTACACGTTTCAAACCAAAAAAAGCCGCGTTTCAGGAAAATGCGCCGATTTTTTTAAAAAAACAGATGAACGTTTCCCTATTTTGCAAATCAAAAAGCAAAAAAACAAATAAACGTTTCCCTATGTTTTGCAGTGCATGACGCCCGGAAAAACGCACACGTCTCTTGGCTTACGACAAAACAGCCCGCGGAGATCAAATCCCCGCGGGCTGTAAATAACTTTTTATTCGATCACAAAGATCGTCACGCTGTTTTTGTCCAGCGTGTATTCGAGCACGTTGTCCTCGATCTTCACCGTCTTTTCTTCGGGCACGATGTTGTGTTTCGCGCCGTAATTGGTCCCGATCTCGTTGATCACATTCTCGTCCTCGTCGGCAAGAATGACCGCTTTCGCCTTCTTCTTGTGACCGAAATTTCTGATGTCCGCCTTCATCTTCTGCTTTTTGCCGCTCACGTTGACGACTTTCAGATAGATTTTGTCGCCGTCGAAGGTCGCAGACTGGAACACCCGCTCATTGACGCGCCATACGTTCTTATCGAACAGGAAATGCCATTCCCCGTCTTTATAAATGTGCGCGGTGAGTTTTTTCGCGGTATAAGTGAGCCGCATCGTATTGCCCTCGGGGCTGTATCCGACAAAGCGGTCTTTGCCCATCAGCTCGCAGACGGTGCGCATGAAATCCACGCGCTTGTCGAAAGATACGTCGTAACCCTTGTGATTTTTGCCGTACTGACAGCTCATCGAAAAGCCGTTGCAGTCCATGGTGCCCCTGTCCTCTACGTCCTTCACCCCGACGCCCGCGATAAAGCTCTGCTTGCCGCCCAGCCTGCGAAAATCGATCTCCGCTTCGCATTCGGCAAAGTTTCCGTCGAGATAATAGCCGTTGAACGCATCCGCCTCATCGATGATGAGCTCGCCGTTCTCGATCCTGCCGCCGATACAGCGGGGATACAGTTTCCAGTCGCCCATGCCGTCGCGGAAGTTGTGCCGATAGATCTCCAGCCCGTCGGAAAGCCGCTTCACGCGCACTTCCCTGACGGCGACCGCCGTCGCGTGCGCGCCGACCAGAAGCCCGCCCGCGTTGTCGTCGCTGACCTTCCCGACGCCGTCGATGACGTATCTGCCCGTATTCGCGGCGAACATCTGCTGCACATAATAGTTGGGCGTGAACATGATGTCTCTCGGATTGAACCAGATCATGTTCGGCGTCCATTTATAGTTCGCGGTGGACGCGAACAAAGGTGCATAGCAGGTCATTTTCACGACGTCGCTGTTGCGCTCGCACCCCGTGAGGAAAGCCGCTTCCGCGAGCGCGGAACGCAGGTTGTTTTCCCCGTTCAGCCTGCCGCGCCCGTCGCTCATCGTGTGCATCGCATATTCGCCCATGAACACTTTTGCGCCGTCGCGGTCATAGCAATCGTAACGCTTTGTATTGTCGATGAACCACTGATAGGAATTGTAAACGTGTTCGTCCACGATCATGTTGCGGTATTTTTTGTTGATCACCTTCCAGTTGTCGTTGGAATCCTGCGGGCGGATGTCCACGCCCGCCGTCGTCACGACGGTGACCGCAAATTTTTTGAGCACGTCTGCCTGCGTTCCCGCGTAATCGTACTGTTCCAGCCCCAGAAGGCAGGCGGCAAAATTTTCAAAATATTCGTTGCCCCAGTTCTCGTTGCCGATGCCGACATATTCAAGCTCGAACGGTTCGGGATGCCCCATCTCCGCGCGCACGCCCGCCCAGTATGCCTCCGCTTTGTCGGGGGAAGAGACGTCGCCCTTCGCAAAATAGAGAAGGTGCGCCACGTTGTCGATCACTTCGCTCTTGAACTCGCGCGTTCCGGGCATGATGCGGCGGTACCCTTCGCCGCGCTGTTCCCCCACGCGGATCTGGCAGAGAAGCCCGCAATGCAATACGGGCAGGGGCGCCATCTTCAGATCTTCGCACAGGCAGAAATATTCATAGAACCCGACCCCGTAAGACTGCATATAGCCCCAGGTGTTCGCGATCTGCTTTCTCTTTTCGAGCGGGCCGACGGTGTTGCGCCATTTGTACTGATTCGCGAACACCTCGTCCCCTTCCACGACGCACCCGCCGGGGAAACGGAAAAAGGATGGATGACAGTCTCTGAGCGCCTTGACGATGCGCGGCGAAAGCTTGCCGTTCCTGTATTTTTCGGGATCGCCCCATACCTTGCGCGGCAAGAGCGAAACGTAATCGATGCCGATGTGCCCGTTACCCTTGAAGATCATGACCAGCCTGCCCATTTCGCTCGCGAGCGCTTGGAAAGAACAAGAAACTTTTTCCCATGAACCGTCCGCGCCCGAAAGCGGGATCTCAGCGACGGTGGTCAGGACCGACCGCGCGCCGCGCACATACACTTCGAGCTTTCCTTCAAAGCCGAGCTTTTTGACAAACAGGCTGAAATCGTAGCTTTCCCCCTTGTCGAGCGCCATGCCGTAATAATTCCAGCCGCCCACGGCAAAACCCGGGTTTTCAAGGCGATAAATGCCGCCCACGCACATCACGAGATAGGAAGGATTGCTCGGCGCGATGCCCCCTTCTTCGCTGATATAATGCGGTCCCGCGCCTGAAATATCCCAGTACGCCGCCTTCTGGCTGCGCAGCTGCACGGGTGACGACGCATTGAAATTATCGTAGGAAAAATACTCGAATTCAAACGAATTGTTGATGACCATTTCCGCATTCAGTCCGCCGTCGCCCGCTTGGTTGATGTCCTCGAAAAACAGTCCGTAAAGATGTTTGCTGACCTCGATCCCTTTTTTGTTCTTGTCCAACGTATACTTGATCATGATCCGACGCTCCCATAAAAATTTTTTGTCCTGTTCTCATTTTAACATACGAAAAAACGTTCGTCAACGGTTGACCGAAAATTTCCGCACCCTTTTGCGCGCCGCTTTGACGGACGCGTCGCACCTTTTCCGCATGAGCCCGCCCCTTTTTCCGCGATACGGCGGCGCATTTTTATCAAGAGCGCGCCCCTTTCGGGGCGCGCTCTTGACGGATATTCAATTCTTCTTGCTTTTCGGGCGGAAGATGAGCGCCGCAAAGAAGGAAAAGATGACCGCGGCACTCACGCCCGCACTCGCGGCGGCAAGCGGGCCCGTAAAAGCATAAAAAAGCCCTTTCTCCGCGCCGCGGATCCCGCCGCGCGCAAGAAGATAACCGAATCCGGAAATAGGAACGGTCGCGCCCGCTCCCGCAAATTCCACGAGGTAATTGTAAAGCCCGAGCGCTTCGAGTGCAACGCCCGCGAGCATGAAAATGACGAGGATGCGCCCCGCGGTGAGTTTTGTGCAGTTGATGACGATCTGCGCCACCGTGCAGATCGCACCGCCCACCGCAAACGCCTTTACGAACATCAGAAGGATCTCGATATACTTGCTCATTTTTGTACCTCCGGCGCGTTTTCGATCGCGACCGCGTGCGCAATGCAAGGGATGGTGTCGCCCTGCCCCGAAGAAACGGTGGAAAGAAGCGCGCCCGTCGCGGCAAACAGGACCCGCCGCAGCCCGCTGCCGCCCGTAAGTTTGTCATAGATATAAGAATTCATCACCACCGCGCTGCAACCCGCGCCGCTCCCGCCCTGAAATTCGTCCTCTATGACTTTGTAGACGATCTCCCCGCAGTCGACGTGATTCGCGGAAACGTCTATCCCCTTTTCCCAAAGGAGATCTTTGAGAAGGCGGCTTCCCAGCGCACCGAGATCGCCCGTCAGAATGAGGTCGTAATAGTCGGGGCTCCTTCCCGTGTCGCGGAAATGCGACATCAGGCAGGACGCCGCCGCAGGCGCCATCGCCGCGCCCATGTTGTTGGCGTCCGAAACGCCGAAATCCACAACTGTACCGACCGTCGCACAGGTGATCGACGGCCCGCTCCCTTCCAAAGAAAGCATCGCCGCGCCCGCACCCGTCACCGTCCATTGCGCCTGCGGCGGGCGGGTCGTGCCCTGTTCGAGCGGAAAACGGTACTGCCGCTCCGCAGAAGAAAAATGGCTGCCCGTCGCCGCGACGGCGCGCCCGACATAGCCGCCGTCCACCAGCGCCGCGCCGAGCAGATACCCCTCGCTCATCGTGGAGCAGGCGCCGTATATGCCGAGAAACGGGATCCCGATCTCCCGCGCCGTAAAACTCGCCGAAATGATCTGGTTGAGCAGATCTCCCGACAGAAAGACGTCGACGTCCTCCGTGCGCAGTCCTGCCTTTTCCACACACTTGCGCGCGGCATACAGAAGCATTTTTCTCTCAGCGCGTTCAAATGTCTTTTCCCCGAACGTATCGTCCGTAAGCGTCCGATCGACGTATCTGCCGACGATCCCCGCGCACTCCTTCGGCCCCGCGATGGTCGCCGTCGATACGATCTTCGGCGCGTTCCTGAAAAATATCGTCTGACCCTGCATATTTCCCCCTCTCCATACAAGTTTGCCGCTTGCCGTTTTTTTTATTCGTCTCGACAAAGCCGGTTTCCCCGTATGGAAACGCCCTTCGCGGGGCATATTATAAACACAGAAAAAACAAGGAGGCTTTTTTCATGGCCAAAAAGAAAAAGGACAAAGTACGTACCCTCACCGACGAGCAATACAACGATTACATCATGGCGCTCAAAGACGAACGCCCGACCATGCTCATCGATAAAGACGGCAAGCGGACCCCGCAAAAATAACCGCTTTTCCGTATAAACGAAAAGCCGCCGCGCAGAATTTCTGCGCGGCGGCTTTTTTCGGGCGGCTGCCCGCCCCTTCTCTTTTTCGGATTTCGGACGCCGTGGATCTTTTTCAAAGTTTTCCATCGACGGAAAAATTCAGCCCTGCTCTTCCGCGTCGCGGGCGGGACCTGCGAACTGGGAATTGTAGAGATTGTAATAAAAGCCGCGTTTTTCCATGAGCTGCGCGTGCGTTCCCTGCTCGATGACCGAGCCCTGATTCATCACGAGGATGAGGTCGGCGTCAAGAATGGTGGAAAGTCTGTGCGCGACAATAAAACTCGTGCGCCCTTTCATGATCTTGCGGAAGGCTTTCTGGATGCGCATTTCGGTCATCGTGTCGATGTTGCTCGTCGCCTCGTCCAGAATGAGCATGGGAGGATCGACGAGCATGACGCGCGCGATGCAGAGGAGCTGTTTTTCGCCCTGCGAGATGTTGACGTTGCCCGTCAGGACGGTGTCGTACCCTTTTTCGAGGTTGCGGATGAAAAAGTCGCAGTACGCCGCTTTCGCCGCCGCTTCTATCTCCTCGCGGGTGGCGTGTTCCGCGCCGTAGGCGATGTTGTAGGCGACCGTCTCGCCGAGCAGGAAACTCTCCTGCAAGACCATGCCGAACATCTTTCTGTATTCGTCGAGCGGAATATCGGTGACGTCCGTGCCGTCGACGAGGATCCTGCCCGATCTCAGATCGTAGAAACGCATCAGCAGGTTGATAAGCGTCGTTTTGCCGCACCCCGTAGGTCCCACGATCGCGATCTTGCTGCCCGCCTTCACGCTGACGTTGAGGTCTTCGATGAGCGGTTTGTCGGGATCGTAAGAAAAATATGCGTGCTCGATCTCGACGTCGCCCCTGCATTTTTCAATGCGGCGTGTACCGTCCAGCCGTTCGCCCGCCTCGTCCGTGACTTCGAACACGCGCGCGGCGGAAGCAAAGGCGTTTTGCAGTTGGGTGACGACGTTGGAAATTTCGTTGAACGGCTTCGTATACTGGTTCGCGTAGCTCAAAAACACCGAAAGCTTGCCGACGGTGAACGCGCCGAGCGTCATCGCGCCGAGCGTGAGCTGCCCGCCGTCGCTCAGGATACAGAACACCGCGCCGAGTACCCCCACGAACGCGGTGATGACCGCGTTCACGAACCGCGTGCTCGGATTGGTGAGCGCGGACGCGAACTGCGCGCGCCAGCCGATCTCGTAAAGGCGCGCGTTGATGCCCTCGAACTTCTTTTCGGAAAACTCCTCTTCGTTGAAGAGAATGACCGTCTTCTGCCCGCCGAACATCTCCTTTGCGTGCGCTACGAGCTCGCCCTGAATGCGCACCTGTTTGCGGAAAAGTTTGAAAGTCTTTTTCGTGATGACCGCGGCGACAAAGAGCGAAAGCGGGGTGAGCACCACGACGACGAGCGCAATGATATAGTTGACGACAAACATCACCGCAAGCGTCGCAAGAATGGTCATGACGCCCGTAAAGAGCTGCGCCGCACCCTGCAAAAGCCCGTCGGAAATGATGTCCACGTCGTTGACGATGCGCGTCATCACGTCCCCCTGCGCGTGCGTGTCGACATACTTCACGCCCGCGGCGGTGAGACTGTCGAACGCGTCGCGACGCAGGTCGCGCACCAGCTTGTAGCAAAGGCTGTTCACGCAGTTATTGAGCAGTTTCTGCGCGCCCGTGCCGATGAGCACGGTGAGCGCAAACCCGCCGACCATAAAATAGACGGAACGGAAAGCGACGTTTCCCTCCTCGATCATCGCGTCGATCGCCTCGCCGTACAACACGGGCCCGAGCAGGGTGAACACGACGTAGAGGATACTGAAGATCACCGCGCCCGCAACGTACCCTTTGTACGGGCGCACATATGTCATGAGCCTTTTTAAAAGCCCTTTCTGCATTTTCTTGATCTCTTTCATGCTTCCGCCCTCGTCTGCGAATCGCAGATCTCCCTGTATACGCCGCAGTTTTCATACAGCTCTCTGTGTTTGCCCCTGCCGACGATGCGCCCGTCTTCGAGGACGAAGATCTCGTCCGCGTTCATGATGGAAGAGGCGCGCTGGGAAATGATGATCGTCGTCGTGTTTTCGAGAGAGGCGATGTTCGCGCGCACCTTCGCATCCGTGACGAAATCCAGCGCGGAACAGCTGTCGTCGAGAATGAGGATCTCGGGCTCGGCGACGAGCGCGCGCGCAATGGTGAGCCGCTGTCTCTGCCCGCCCGAAAAGTTCTTGCCGCCTTCGGTCACTTTTTCGTCCAGCCCGCCCTTTTCATACACGAAATCATAGGCACAGGCAAGCTTCAGTGCGCGGTCGAAGTCCTCGTCCGTCGCCTTGTCGTTGCCCCAAAAAAGATTGGAACGCACCGTCCCCGAAAAGAGGGAGGCGTTCTGCGGCACCACCCCGAACAGAAAGCGGAGGGTCTTCAGCGAATAATCCTTTACGTCCCGCCCGAAGATCCTGACGGTACCTTCGGACGCGTCGTACAGGCGCGGCAGGAGATTGACGAGGGTGGATTTGCCGCTGCCCGTGCCCCCGATGATGCCCACCGTGCTCCCCCGCTCCACCGTGAGGGAGATATCCGTCAGCGAATACTGCCGCGTGCCCGCATAGGAAAAGCTCACCCCTTCCATTTCGATGGCGGGCGCATTGAAATCGGGTGCCGCTCCCGCGCCGTCGTTTATGCTCGAACGAAGATCGAACACTTCGCTCACGCGGTGCATGGAAGCGTTCGCCTTCGTGAAGAGAGAGACGAGGTTGGAAATGACGATCATCGCGTTGAGGATCTGCGTCATATAGTTGATCACGGCGATGATGTCGCCGCTCGAGAGGCGGCCGTCGTACACCTTGAAGCCGCTCAGGAGCAAAATGACCGCGATGCCGAAATTGACGATCGCATAGGTGAGCGGATTCAGCCATGCGGAAATTTTGCCGATCGCAAGGGAGTTTTCCAGCATTTCGGACGCGGCCGCGTCAAAACGCGCGCGCTCCTTCTCCCTGTTCGAAAAGGCGCGCACGACGCGTGCGCCTTCCAAGTTTTCGTTTGTGATCTGCGTGAGACGGTCGAGTTTTTTCTGGTTTTTCGTATAGCGCGGCACGCTCTTTTTCATGATCAGCCACAGCACGAGCGCCACCAGCACCGAGACGGCCGTCACGATGAGACCGATCTGCCAGTCGAGGATCAGGCACAAAATGACCGAGCCGAGCGCAATAAAGGGAGAACGCACGACCAGGCGTATCGTCATCGCAACGGCGCTCTGCATCTGGTTGACGTCGTTCGAAACGCGCGTAACGAGCGACGCCGCCCCCACTTTATCGATCTCGCGATAAGAGAGGGTATCGATGTGCCTGAAAAGCGCGTTGCGCACATTCGTGCCGAACCCCTGCGACGCGATGGAAGCGCTCCTCTGACAGAAAATCGCACAGCCGAACCCGACCGCGCCCATGGCAAGCATCACCGCCCCGCCCCAAAGGACGTAGCTGATGTCGCCGTTTTTCACGCCCACGTCGATGACGCTCGCCATCACGAGCGGCACCAAAAGCTCCAAAAGCGCTTCAAACCACTTCGAAAAGGCGCCCAGTATGCACGAAACCCTGTATTTTTTCAGATAAGGAAGATATCTCTTTATCACTTCTCTCCGTCCTCTCATGCCCGCGCCGCAAAAGCAGGCATTTTCTCTTTATTGTATTATTATAGGCGCAAAAGGGTGATTACGCAAGCAAATAACGCTTTTTTCTCGAAAACGCCCGCTTTGATCGGTTTTTTTATAGAAAAAGGAAAAAATGCACATATTTCCCAGCAAAATACGCAAAGTAACGATATCCAAAAAGGAGGTATTTTACATGAAAAAGAAATTGATCGTACTTCTTCTCGCGCTCACGCTCGGCTGCACCGCATGCGCGGCGGAAATATGCGCCTCTGCGGAAACGGAGCCCGCGCCACTCCCGCAGCAGAGCGAATCGCTGCCTGCGCCCGAGAAAACGGGCGCACGCTCGGATGAAGAGGAAGCAAAAAAACATCGCGTCTTTGCATCCGTGTGCGGACAAGGCCGCGTGACCGCAGATGCCGATACCGCGATGCTCACTTTCCGCATCCGCGTTTTCAGCGAAAATCATGAAGAAGGGAAACGCCTGCTGAAAGAAAAAGAAAACGAACTTTTCGAGGCGATGCGCAAAGTAACGCAGACGACGGGCGAACCGCTCACATACGAATACTGCCGCCCCGTCTCCGAAGGAGAAAACGACGCCTTCGCATTCACGGCGAACATCACCGCGAAGATCAAAGAAGTCTCGAAAACCGCAGAAGCGAAAAATGCCGCCGTCGCCACAGGCGCGGCGCACCTGTTCACGCACTATATTCTCGAAGAAGACTCCGAAGCCATGAACCGCGCGCTCGCGCTCGCAAAAGAAGATGCGCAGCAAAAAGCGACCGCCCTGCTCGGCGACGGTACCGAACTCAAAAGCATCCGCGAAGAGCATTGCGGCTGGATCGGGCCCTCCGAAGAAGAAGGCAAAGTCACTGTAAACGCAACCGTGCGCGCAAAATTTATCGTATAAAAAATTTCTGCAAAGCGCCTTGCGCCCGCTCCGAAAAGAGCGGGCGCAAGGCTTCTTTACTTAGAATCAAAAATAGATATAAAAGGACTGAACCGCACGTGCGCATATCCGCATATGACCGCTGTTTTTCTTGCGGCATACAAAAGCGCTTCGATCTTCACTTCGCAAACAAGTGTAAAATTAAAGTCAAATGTCAGTTTTTTTCGATCTGTATTTTACTTTACATTTTCCATAAGGTTGTAAAAAGGAGACGCCGCATGAAATCGGACAGACGCACAAAATACACTAAAATGGTGATACAGGAAGCCCTCCTCGCGCTCATCGGCGAAAAGCCTCTCCATAAGATCACGATCGCGGACATCTGCGCACGCGCGGAGATCAGCCGCCCCACTTTTTACCTGCACTATGAAGACGTCTACGCGCTGCTCGACGAGATCGGGGAAAACCTGATCGCTTCCGCAAACCTCACCGAGATTTCCGAATTGGAACTCTCCGACCAGGACAGCATACACCGCATCATTCTGCACCTCGTCCGTATCGTGGAAAAAAACATCGGCTTCTACCGCGTCTGCGTACTCGAACGCCGCACCGCGACCCGCCTTCCCAAACAGATCACCGACGAACTCAACAAAACCATCATTAAAAAATGGGAGGACAAAGGCATACTCGGCGATTTCCCCGACAAACAATATATCATCGACTTTATACAGGCGGGATTTAACAGCATCATCTCCTGCCGGATCGACAAAAATGAAAAAAGAGAATCGGCGGAAGAGCTCGCCTACCTCATTGAAAACTTTCTGCTCTATGGGCTCACCGGGGTTATCAACTGAGCCGCGCTGTCTTAAAATTTATTTTCTATGCAGCATAAAGGACGCCGCCGCGGGGGCACTCCCCGCGGCGGCGTACTGCCGTTTTATTTCGTGAAACGAACGTCAAAATACAGATCACACATCATATGCGCCGCGTTACAGCAGGATGCAAATGACCCCGCCGCGGCCTTCGTTGATGATGCGCGTGATGGTCCTGCGCATCTTTTTGCGGACCGCTTCGGGCATACCGCCCGCTTTGCCTTCCAGCCCCTCTCTGACCATGTCCTTGAACGACCTGCCGAACAATTCGGTATTCCAAAGGCCGTCGGGGTCTTTTTCGTAACTTTCGATCATGCCGCGGACGATCTCTTCGCTCCGCGCGGCGTCGCCGATGACGGGCGTGGACTCGCTCTTCACGTCCACGCGGACGATGTGATAAGTCCCCGCGCTCCCTTTGAGACGGATGCCGCTCCTGCCGCCCAACTTCACCGATTCGGGCGCTTCCAGTTCAAGCTCGCTCTCCGAAGGCATCACGACGCCGTAACCGTATTCGTCCGCCTCCTCGCAGGCGCGGTGAAATTTTTCATAAAAAGCCTTCGCCGCACCCAGCGAACGGACATACGCCATCAGCCTGAAATCGTCGGAGATGTCCGCGCCGCACTCTTCGCTCAGCACGCGATAGAACAATCCTTCCTTTGCGCAGATCTTATATTTTGCCTTCCCTTCCCCGGGCATGATCTCGCCCGCCGAAAGATTTTCGAACACTTCGCTCCCGTCGAACATGTGTTCGAGATGTGCACAGTCGCGCATATGTACAATGTTTGCAGAGGCCTCCCTGATCTTTTGGAGCGCCTCGGAGATGAACGCGCTGTCCTCGGGCAAGGTACGCATCCATTCGGGCAGATCGAAATCCAGGCACACGACGGGGAATTCGAACAGGATCTTTTCGAGCGCCTCCGAAAAATCCTCCGCTTCCGCGTGTTCGCAGTCGAACGACAGCGCGGGAACGGCATATTTGTTTTCGAGCGCGGCACGCACCGCCTCGCAGGCCTTTCCCTTCGGGGTACGGCTGTTCACCAGAATGACGAACGGCTTTCCGATCGCTTTGAGCTCCCTGACGGTGCGCTCCTCCGCCCGCGTATAACTCTCCCGCGGGATATCGGCAACAGTTCCGTCCGTCGTAACGACGATCGCGATGGTCGCGTGTTCGCGGATGACCTTCTGCGTGCCGAGTTCCGCCGCCGCCTCGAAAGGCATGGGCGCGTCGCTCCACGGCGTGGTGACCATGCGCGGCTTGCCGTCCTCTTCGGGGATCGCCCCGTCGACGGGAAAGCCCACGCAATCGATGAGTTTTATATTGACCGAAGCATTTTCGCCGATCTCGATTTTCGCCGCTTTTCCGGGTACGAATTTCGGCTCCGTGGTCATGACCGTCCTGCCTTCCGCCGCCTGTGGAAGTTCGTCCGTCAGCACGGCGCGCGCGTTGTCTTCCTTCATGTCGGGCAAGATCATGCGCTCGGCAAATCTTCGGATAAAGGTAGACTTTCCCGTGCGCACGGGTCCCACCACACCTATATAAATATCGCCGCCCGTGCGTTCGGCAATGTCTTCGTACACTTCGTGATTCATCATACAGAAAAAGCCTCCATATACCCTTTTTACAGTTTAGTATATGAAGGCATACAGTCGATTAGACCGATTTTCAGCTATCTTTTTTTCCGTGCGAAAGCTTTTTGACGGAAGTATGATGTTCCTCTCCCGCGAGCAGTGCGAGGATGTTTTTCCTGTGCGCGAACCATGTGAGCAGGCAATCGAGCAGCAGGAGCATGAAGAGCGCGATCACGAAAGGCTCGGTCAGTTCCGTGCGGTATCTGAAATAGAAGATGACCGCCTGCGTGAGCGCAAGAAGGCTGACCCCGAGCAGAGATCCCATCGACCCCCATTCGCTCGCCCATATATAAAATAGTGTCAGGAGCAATATGCCGAGCACAACGGCGATCATCCACGGGTACTGCGTTTCGAGACAGAGCGCAAACGCGTACATACCGAGCGTGGACGCGATGCCCTTGCCCCCTTTGAATTTCATCGTGACGGGATAAATATGCCCGATGATGACCGCAACGCCGCAGACATAGCGTGCGAGGTCGGACACGAGCACGTCCGTCCCCGCAAACCGATAACCGCGGAAAATGAAATATGCGATCAGAAGCGGGATGCCCCCTTTAAGCATATCGCAAAGAAGGGTCAGCGCGCCGATCTTTAAACCAAATTGGCGGCTCATGTTCATCGTGCCGGGATTGCCGCTGCCCATCTTCCGCACGTCCTTGTGCTTGATCTTTGAAATGAGAAGCGCAAAATTGAAACACCCGACAAAATAAGATACGACCGCCATGACGACGAACCAGTACCAGATATCCGAAAAGGCGAGTTCCATACAAAATTTCTCCCTTTGATACTTCGCTTTGTCCTGTCCGCGCATACGCCATGCGCCTATGTCGGACTTTCAGGCTTTGCCCGCTTTGTGAAAGGTCACCCCATCAGCCCCGCGTCATTGTCGCCCCTGTTTCTGGTGACGATGCGCACGGGCGTTCCCGAAAAATCAAAGGAGCGCCTGATGACGTTTTCCAGATACCGCTTATACGAAAAATGCATGAGCGTTTCGTCGTTCACGAACATCACGAAGGTAGGCGGGCACACGGTCGGCTGGTTGCAGTAGTAAATTTTCAGGCGCCTTCCGTTGTATGCGGGCGGTTCGTTGGTGCGCACCGCGTCGAGCACGAGATCGTTCAGCGTGCCCGTCGAAATGCGGCGGTTGGCGTTTGCAAACACTTCGCGCGCGATCTTTAAGACTTTCTCCGCCCTCTGCCCCGTCTTCGCGGAAATATAAACCGATTTATAGTAGTCCATGAATTTGAGATCGAGTTTCAGTTTGTCTTCGAACTTGTTGACCGTCTTCGTGTCCTTTTCGATGAGATCCCACTTGTTCATGACGACGACGGAAGGCTTGCCCTGTTCGTGCACATACCCCGCGATCTTCACGTCCTGTTCGGTCAGCCCTTCGGAACTGTCCACGACCAGCAGGCAAACGTCCGCGCGGCGCACCGCGTCGAACGCGCGCAGGACGCTGTAATACTCCACATCGTCGCTGACGTTCTTCTTTTTGCGGATGCCCGCCGTGTCGATGATCGTGTATTTCTGACCGTCCAGCTCGAACGGCGTGTCGATCGCGTCGCGCGTCGTGCCCGCTATGTCCGTGACGATCGTGCGCTCGAAGCCGAGCAGCCTGTTGACAAGACTGCTCTTGCCCGCGTTCGGTTTGCCGACGACGGCGATCTTCAGTCGGTCTGCATCGTCCGCATCGCCTTCGCCGAAATGTGCGACAGCCTCGTCGAGCACGTCGCCGATGCCCTGCGAATGTTCCGCCGACACCGCAAACGGTTCGCCCAGCCCCAGCGCATAATATTCGAAGAGCTTGTCGTGCGAAAAGTTATCCACCTTGTTGACGACGAGAATGACGGGCTTTTTGCTCCTTCTGAGCTTGTCGGCGACGTCGTAATCGGAGGAAGTGAGCTCCTCCTTCCCGTCCACCATGAGCAGGATGACGTCCGCCATATCGATGGCGGCGTCCGCCTGGCGGAGGATCTCCTTCCACATCGTGTCTTCCGATTTGAGTTCGATCCCGCCCGTATCGACGACAGAAAAGGTCTTGCCGCGCCACTGCGCGTCGGCATACAGCCTGTCGCGCGTGACGCCCGGGCGGTTTTCGGTGATGGAAAGTTTTTTCCCTACGATTTTATTGAAAAGGGTGCTCTTGCCGACGTTCGGCCGCCCCACGATCGCGATCAGAGGATTGGGCATACTTTTGGTCCGTTTTTGTTTTTTCTTGTATTATATCTTTTTTCTCCTTTTTTGTAAAGAAAAAACGGCTTGCCGAACGGCAAACCGTTTTGTTTTTGCAATGCAATTTTCAGCCGATGTTGATCTGCAGCATACCGAGCACGCAGCCGAGCACATAGATCACGAGCGCGATCCAGAAAATCACGCGCCAGACGGTCTTGCAGCCCCTGCTGAAATTATAAGCGGGGAAAGCGATCGCGATGAGAAGGGCGATCTTCGCCACGAGATCGAGGATCCTGCCTGCGAGCGAACCGGAAAACAGCCCGCCGAACGTAAACGTGAACGCCGCAACGATCAATGCGACAAACGCACAGAATTTCACAAGGTCGCGCTTTGCCTGACCTTCCGTTCTCTGTTTTTTAGCCATAACCAATCTCCTTTTTTCAAATTCCTCTATATTTTAGCACGCCGCAAGGGCAAACGCAAGCGATTTGAAGCAAAAAATCACTTCTCAAAAATCAGTGCGCAATCCTCCCCGTCGTTTTCGACAAAATGCACCCGTATCCCCTCTCTTTTGGAAGTCGGCACGTTCTTGCCCGTAAAATCGGCGCGGAAGGGAAGTTCGCGGTGCCCCCTGTCGATGAGCACGAGGAACTGTATGCTCTTCGGCCTGCCCAGCTGCATGACCTCCGAAATGGCGGCGCGCACCGTCCTGCCCGTATACAGGACATCGTCGCAGATGAGGATATCCTTCCCGTCCACCCCGAAGTCGATCTCGCTGCCGAGAAAGGAGATGTCCGCATTTTCGCCGAGGTCGTCGCGATACAGCGCGATGTCGAATTCACCCATGGGCACGCGCACCCCTTCGATGTCTTCGAGCGCCGCGCGGATGCGCCGCGCGACGGTGACGCCCCGCGTCTTGATCCCGATGAGCGCGAGATTTTCCACGCCGTCATTCTTTTCGATGATCTGATGCGCAAGACGGCGGAAGGTGTTTTTCATGCCCTCCCCGTCCATGAGCTTGCCCTTTATCACCATGTCTTCACCTGTTTTGTGCGCGCCCCGCGCGCCGTTTTACGAAATTTACTCTGCCTTACAATCGCTTATTACAATAAGATCAGCCGCGTTCGCTCTTTTCCAAAATATCCAAAACTCTTTTAAAATGGGCGGGAAGAGGGGATTCAAACGTCATGCGCTCCCCCGTTCTCGGGTGATCGAGCGAGAGTCGGAACGCGTGCAGGAGCTGACCCTTCAGTTCAAATTTCTGTTTCTTGCTGCCGTAAACGGGATCCCCGACGATCGGGTGCCCCATGTAGCGGCAATGCACGCGGATCTGGTGCGTTCTGCCCGTTTCCAGGCGGAAACGCACGAGCGTAAAGCCCTTCGCGTACCTTTTTACGACCTCGAAATGCGTCACGGCGCGCCGCCCTTTGCCCGCAGGCAAAACAGCCATTCTGATCCTGTCCGTCGGATGCCGACCGATCTGCGTCTCCACCGTCCCCCTGTCCTCTTTAAATATCCCCTCGCAGAGTGCGAGATACTCCCGCGCGCACGTCTTTTCGGCGATCTGCGCGGAGAGGGAAAGGTGCGCCGCGTCGTTTTTCGCCACGACCAGGAGCCCCGACGTATCTTTGTCGATCCTGTGCACGATGCCCGGCCGCACGACCCCGTTGATCGTGCTCAGGCTTTTAAGACGGAACAGGAGCGCGTTGACCAGCGTTCCCGAAAGGTTCCCGTTGCCCGCATGCACGGTAAGCCCTTGCGGCTTGTCGATGACGGCGATGTCGTCGTCTTCGTAAACGATGCCGATAGGAATATCCTCGGGCGTAAGGTCGAGCGTTTTCGGTGCGGGCATGTCCGCCTCCACCCGCTCTCCCGCTTTTACGGGATGCGACGCTTTCGCCTCCTTGCCCGACAAAAGGACGCAGCCGTCCTCGATGAGTTTCTTTGCCGCCGAACGAGTGACGCCGAGCTTTTCGCTCACGAACACATCCAGCCTTTCCGCGGGCGCGTCGGCGACGAACGTCTGCCTGTTCATGTCCTGTTGTCGCCGTTATCTGCGCCTTCGCCCACGTCGGAACCCTTTGCGGCTTCCCCTTCGGGAAGGCTCGCCGCCGCATTTTCCAAAGACGCCTTCTCTTCCTTTTTCTTTTTGCCGAAACGGAAGAGCGCGTCGTCGTCCATAAACAACAGCGCAAGCAGGAACATGACCGCTCCCACCGTGATGACGAGGTCGGCGACGTTGTTCCAGAAAGAAGTGAATCCGAGATTCATGTACATGAAGTCGCGCACCCCTTTGAGGATGGCGCGGTCGATGAGATTGCCCGCCGCCCCCGCCATGATGAGCAGGATCGCGACGCGGAGAAACCGTTTTTTCTTGGGCACCTTCGCAAGCGCGATCAGAAAAACCACGAGCGCCACGCAGGTCACCGCGATAAATACGGGGATCGCCCACGGTTCGTCTCCCGCGATGCCGAAAGACATGCCCGTGTTCAGCCCGTCCATTTTGTCGATCTCCCAGATGCCCGGAATGATCGGAATGCTCTCGACGTTCAGCGCATACGCGAGCATTTTGGTGAGCTGATCGGCAAATACAAGTACAAAAAACAATATTGCGTAAGCCATAAAAAATTCCTTGTTTTATTTTCCCGCGGCGCTGTGCGCCGCGGCGGTGTCCGCCGAATAAACGGCGGGACAGGGATCACTTGTCCGCTTCGGGATCGTCCATAAGCCCGAGCCCGCGGCAGAGCTTGGCAAGATCGAGCTCTCCTTTCGGGTTGAGCACGTCGTCGAGGTTGAAGCCGTTGTCTTCCTCCTCGCTCTCCATATACCTTCCGATGATCGCTTTCGGATCGAACGCCTCTTCCTGCGCCCGGCTCTGCTCCTGCGCAGGCGCCTCGTCCGAAACGGTCGCGCCATCCGCAAAAAAGTTTCCTTCTTTGCCGAGAAGCGCGGAAAGATCTTCGGCAAATCCGATGTATTTTTCCGCTTCGTCGTCGGGGAACACCCCGATCATCTGCTCGGCGAGCTTTCTCCACTTTTCCGCAAACAGTCTGAGCGTTTTCAGCTCCGCTTCCGCCGTCATGCGGTACAGCCGCACGATCTCTTCCCCCTTCTCTTCCGCCGCGACGATCGCCTTGCCGACTTTGCTCTCCTTGTTTTTATATTCGGCAAGAGAAGCGCGCAGATTCCTGTTTTCCACGTTCAGGCTGTCTATACGGTAATTGAGCTGACGTATCTTCGCTTCATACGCCTCACGGATACCGCCGATGAGCTTCTCCGTCTCCTGTTGCGTAAGTTTTTTACCCATTTTCCCCTCTTATCTCCGAAATGAGCGCATTTTTTATATTGTACAGCTTCTCCGACAGGTCCACTTTATATACGTGCGGATTGTCGAGACGCTTGTATTCGTCCCAGAATGTCTCCTTTTCCCGTTCCGCGTATTCCGTGATCTCGCGAAGGGCGGGAAGCGGACGAACGAGTCTGCCGTGCTCCATGACTTTATATGTGAGCGGACGGACGGTATAGTCCGTAAACGTCGTTTTTTTCCAGACCTCTCTCGGGTGGAAAACGGTCAGCGGCTTGCTCTCGTCGATCTTCTCGCCGCGCACGACGATGAGATCCGCCTCCGCCTTGCCCGTATTTTTATCGTAAATGCGGTAAACGTCCTTGAACGCGGGATTGGTGATCTTGTCGGAATTGTCGGAAAGCTTGATCTTCGGGATCTCTCCGCCCGACGCGGGATACAGCGCGGAAAGCTTGTATACGCCGCCCAGCGCAGGCATATCCGCGCTCGTGATGAGTTTGGTCCCTACGCCCCAAAGGTCGATCTTCGCGCCCTGATTTTTCAGCGACGTGATGAGATATTCGTCCAGATCTCCCGAAGCGCAGATGATCGCGTCCGGATATCCCGCATCGTCGAGCATCTTGCGGGCGCGCTTGGACAGGTAGGCAAGGTCGCCGCTGTCGAGGCGGATCCCCTTCGGCTCATGCCCCTTTGCGCGCAATTCGTCGAACACTCTGATCGCGTTGGGAACGCCGCTCTTCAATGTGTCGTAGGTATCGACGAGAAGCAGACAGGCGTCGGGAAACAGCTCCGCATACGCCGAAAATGCCTCGTATTCCGTCGCGAAGTTCATCACCCAGCTGTGCGCGTGCGTGCCCGCGACAGGGATATCGAACATCTTGCCAGCCAAAACGTTGGAAGTCGATCGGCAGCCGCCGATGACGGACGCGCGCGCTCCGTACACGCCTGCGTCGGGTCCCTGCGCGCGGCGCAGTCCGAATTCCATGACCGTGTCGCCCTTTGCCGCATAAGCGACCTTTGCCGACTTGGTCGCGATCAGCGTCTGATGATTGACGATGTTCAGAAGCGCCGTTTCCAGAAGCTGCGCCTCGCAGAGGGGCGCGCGGACGGTGACGATCGGCTCCTCGGGGAAAACGACAGTGCCCTCGGGCACCGCATACACGTCGCCCGTAAAGCGGAAATCGGCAAGATAACGCAAAAACGCATCGTCAAAAAGATCCAGCGAGCGAAGATATGCAATGTCCTCTTCCGTAAAACGGAGATTCAGGATATAGTCCACCGCCTGCTCCAGCCCCGCGGCGACAGAATAGGTGATGATGTTGTTCCGACGGAAAAACAGGTCGAAAACAGCAATATCCTTTTCCTTGCCGTTTTTCAGATACCCGTTCATCATCGTCAGCTGATAAAGATCGGTCAGAAGGGTCAGGTAACCCTGCATGATTTTACTCCTCTTTGGTCTGCTCTTCCGCAGACGCGCCGCCCTGCGCGGTGTTGCTTTGC
>CALVSU010000015.1 GCA_944359385.1 uncultured Clostridia bacterium
AGAACTTACAAAAAGGCGTGGCTGTTTCGCGCGGTCGCAAGGCAGGCGCGGCGGCCGAAGGGAAAAATCATCATGAAAGAGATCTTGCAGGATTATTCGTATACGGAGCTTGTTTCGCTCGTGGAAGAGATGGGGGAAAAGAAATTCCGCGCCCGTCAGCTTTTTCACGGTCTGATGCAGGGCAGACGCATTTCCGACATCACCGATCTTTCCAACGCCTTCAAAGAGCGGCTGCTTACAAGGTTTGAAGACGAGCCCGTCAGGATCGCGGAGACGCTCCGCTCTTCCGACGGAACGGAAAAATATCTCTTCGAGCTTGCCGACGGCAACATCATAGAAGGGGTGCTGATGAAATACAAATACGGCAACACGCAGTGCGTCTCCACGCAGGTAGGCTGCCGCATGAACTGCGCATTTTGCGCATCGGGACTTTCGGGGCTGATCAGAAACCTCACGTCGGGCGAGATCCTTTCACAGATCCTCGCCGTCAACGCAAAGCTCGGCGGCACGACGGAAAAGCGCGCCGTCACCAACGTCGTGCTGATGGGGAGCGGCGAGCCGCTGGACAATTACGCGCACGTCGTCAGATTCTTGCGCAACGTCACCGCGGAGGGCGGGATCGCGATCAGCGCGCGCAATATTTCCCTCTCCACCTGCGGGTTGGTGCCGAAAATGTACGATCTCGCCGAGGAGGGGATCCCCGTCAACCTGACTGTCTCCCTGCATTCGCCCGACGACGAGGAGCGCGCGCGCATCATGCCCGTCGCAAAGACGTATAAGATCGCAGACATTCTCAAAGGGTGCGATTATTATTTCGAAAAGACGGGAAGGCGGTATATTTTTGAGTATTCCCTCATCGAAGGGGAGAACGCGGACAGAGAGCACGCGGAAAAACTGCTCGCTCTGTTGAAGGGCAGACCCTGCCACGTCAATCTCATCCGCCTCAACGAGGTCAAAGAAAAGAACCTTTCGGGCGTTTCGGAAAAGGCGGCATACCGGTTTCTGGGCGTTCTGGAAAAGGGCGGACTATCCGCGACACTCCGCCGCCGCATCGGTGCGGACATAGGCGGCGCGTGCGGTCAGCTCCGCGCCCGCCGTATCAGAGAGCGGAAAAACGACATGCATTCGGAGGATACGCCGCGGTAAATCGCGGCGTTTAATTTTGGCAAGAAGTTGACATTATGCCGCGCGTTTGGTATGATAATAAGGAAGTAAACGTTTAGAGGATGCTTGCGATGTCGGACTTGCAAGAGGAGGAAAGGATGAAAAGCGAGATCAGGATCGCGCCGTCCGTTTTGTCCGCGGATTTTGCGGCGATGGGCGATGCGGTGGAGAAACTCGAAAAATGCGGGGCGGATATGATCCATTGCGACGTGATGGACGGGACTTTCGTGCCGAAACTCACCTTCGGATGCGACATGATCGCGGCGATACGCCGCCACACTTCGCTCCCGCTCGACGTGCACCTCATGGTCGTAAACCCGCAGAACCAGGTCAGGTATTTTGCGGAGGCGGGCGCGAGCATCATCACCGTGCACCGCGAGGCGTGCGGCGACGATCTGAAAAACGTCCTGCGCCTGATCAGAAATTGCGGGCCGCGCTGCGGCGTGGTCATCAATCCCGACACTTCCCTCAAAGAAGTCTATGATTGCCTTGAATTTTGCGATACGTTGCTCATCATGAGCGTGTTCCCCGGGCTCGGAGGGCAGAAATTCATCGAGCATGTCCTTCCGAAAGTGGAGGAGGCGCGCCGCATTTTCGACGCGCAAGGCATCGCCAAAGATATAGAAATAGACGGCGGCATCACCGAAGAAAACGTGCGCCGCGTCAAAGACGCGGGCGCGAACGTCATCGTTACGGGCAATACCGTCTTTAAGTCGGCAGATATGGCAAAGACCATCCTGAATCTGAAAACCTTATAATTCGGAACGTTCTGATAAAATGAAAGGGATCATTCTTCTCAACGGAGAACCGTTCGAAGGCGAGATCGCGCGGAGCGAAGAGGATATCGTGCTTTCCGCGGACGGCGCGCTTGCCTGGGCGAAGGACAAAATCAACATCGACATTACCGCGGGCGATTTCGATTCACTCGGTTATGTTCCGAAAAATTCCGTCGTCTACCCGTCCGAAAAGGATTATACCGACGGGGAGATCGCCCTCGATATCCTCATCGGGAAAGGCTGCCGCGAGATCGAGATCTACGGCGGCGGGGGGAAGAGGGAAGACCATTTTTTCGGCAATCTGCAACTGCTGTACGCGGCGTTTTCACGCGGTGTAAAATGCGTCATGAAGAGCAGGTACTGCGATGTTTTCTGCGCTTCGGGACGGGTGGAACTTTTCGGGATGAAAGGGAAGACCGTTTCTCTGGCACCCGTGGGACTCTCGGCGCATATCATGGAGAGTGAAGGACTCAAATATCCTCTTCAGGACCTCACGCTGACGGCGGGCTCCTGCCGCGGCATCAGCAACGTCGCCGAATCCGACCGCGCGTGGGTCTTCTCGGACAAGGGGACGCTGTTCGTCTTTCTAGTACATTGCAAGGAGTGACGTGCGTTGTGAAGATCGTATGCGTAAAGCCCCCGCGGCCCATCCGCTTTATCTTGCGCCTGTTTGTTCGTACCGATGAAAAAAAAGAATAAGAGTCCTGCGCGGCGCCGCAAATTGCGGCGCCGCGCTTCTTCGTCGTTCGCTAAGCCGTATCGTGTTTTGCGCTTTTTTGTGCTTGGCGGTTTGCATGGCGCTTTTTTACCGTTTTGTAAGCCGTTTAATGCTTTTGCTTCCTTGCTTGTCCGCGTCCGTAAAACGGACGCGGATTTTCTTGCGGAAGGGAATATGCAGGCCACGCGGCGCAAAATTCGTTTATTCCGTATTGGCGGCGGGTTGTGAACAGACGTTCGTAAAATTGTTGATAAAAATTTCGGATATGTCGCGCAGATATTGTAAAAAAAGGCAGAATGATGTTGATTTGTGGGATAATTGTGGATAATTGTCGAGAAAATGTGGATAACTTTTTCCGACTCAGTCTTTTGGACGTCCGAAGGCATATCCGCGGAGTAAAAGTCTGTGGATAACGCAGGGTTGTCCACATTTATCCACAAAGTTGTCCACAATTTGTAAGCATTATTGAAAAAACAGTATATAAAATTACAAAAAAACAAAATTTCGTGCGAAATTGTGGACAAACTGCGGGACTGTATATAAAAAGGACATTGTTAAAAAGCCGCGGAAACAGAAAAATACTGTGCGTGGAGAAAGTATCCGAGGGGGCAAGGAACGAAGTCGGCGCGGATTTGTTTGCAAGAAACACAAAAAACTGTTTGTCTTTTGTTTTTGCGCGTGTTATAATAAGATAACCGTCAGAGCGCACGGGGATGCGGAAGCGCCGTTGTGCGGAGAACGGAAAAGAATGAGGCTCTTTCGGAGCGTTCATGAAAGGTAAAAAATTTTCGGAGGAAATAAAAATGGCAAAGATCACAGCGGACACCCTGATCGTGGATTGTCTGAAACTCAATCCCGCATCTGCACAGATCCTGATGAGCTACGGTATGCATTGCCTCGGCTGCGCGATGGCGCACGGCGAATCTATCGGTGAAGCGGTCAGCGTACACGGCAAAGATCTCGACGAGCTTCTGGAAAAGCTCAACGAGGGCGTGGAAGACTGAACGGACAGGACGGACAAAAAACCGCCTTTCCCGAAAATGGGAAAGGCGGTTTTTTCGATATAAAGAAAAACTGTGCGACAGCGATGCGATTCTTTTTCAAAAGACAGACGACCCTTTGGCGGCGCATAATATGTGCGATCAAATGATCGTGCCCTTCGGCGGGAATTTTTTGCCGGTTCCGCGTAACGAGGGCAAAGGGCGCGGAGGGATTATTTTGTCTTGAAAACTTCTGTCGGGGAGAGGTCGTATTGCTTTGCAAAATTGCGGTAGAAAGTCGTCATGGAGTCGAATCCGTTTTCGAATACGAGTTCGGAGAGATTGGGCGATTCCTGTTTGCGCGCTTCCGCGACGATGTTGCGCACGCGCACCGAATTGATATAGCTGTTGAGAGATTCGCCTATATACATATTGAAAAGGCGGGAAAAATAATATTTGTTGTAACCGAACACGTCGGCGAGGTCGTCGAGCGTGAGTTGTTCGGTAAAATGGTCGTCAATATAGTTGAGGACGTTTATGACAGTGCCGATGTTCGGAGTGCCGACGGCGGGTACGCATCGATAATGGGAGAGCAGATTGCCGATGATGATATCGATATAGCCTTTTTTGATAAGTTCGGAAGCATTTTTCTGTCTGTCGAGCGCGGTAAAAAAGGGCAGAAGCGTGCGGTTGAATTTTGTATCGCACAGATGCGCGGGCAGAGTCTCCGTCTGGAAGATGCTCTTGAAGTCGTCGGAATAGCGCGGCCCTATGATGAGGACATAATTTTGATAAGAGGGGGCAGGCACGAGCGCATGCGCACCGCATTTGTGCACGAAAACGATGTGGTCTGTTTCGCAGACGAATTCTTCCTCGCCGACGGTGGTTTCCACCGCTCCCGCGGTAATGTAGAGCAGTTCGATGCTGCGGTGGAAGTGCAACGGAGTGAGCGCATTGCTGCTTTTGAAAAATTCTACTTTGTCCGACCTGTCGTGCTGAGATTCATAAAACGGAGATTTTTTCATGATGTCAATAAACGGTAGATTTAACTAAAATTTTGCGTGGAATTCCGCAATATTCAGTGGTATTATATCATTGAAATAATTTGTTGTCAATCGGAGACTGAAAATTTATGGATATCGCGATCATCGGTTACGGCGGCATGGGCGGCTACCATGCGGAATGTCTGAAAAAGTATGCCGAAACGCAGGCGGAATTTCCTCTTCGTCTGGCGGGGATCTATGACATCGACGCCGCGCGTTGTACTCTCGCGGAGGAGCGCGGCATCCGCGTGTTCGGGGATCCTGCGGAGATCTGGGCGGATAAATCTGTCGGCGCGGTCCTTATCGCGACGCCGAACGATGTTCATGCACAATACGTGAAGGCAGCTGCCGCTGCGGGTAAAAACATCATCTGCGAAAAACCCATCGGGCTTTCGGAAAAACAGGCGGAAAAGATGTACGCGGACGCGGAAAAGGCGGGCGTCGTCTTCGAAGTGCACCAGAACCGTCGCTGGGACGATGATTTTCTCACCGTGAAAAACATTATGGAACAGGGTTGTATCGGCGATGTGTATCGGATAGAATCGCGTGTGATGGGCGGGAACGGCATTCCCGGCGCATGGCGCAAAGAACTGGCACACGGCGGCGGCATGATGCTCGACTGGGGCGTTCATCTCATCGATCAGATGCTGCAGATGATCTCTTCTCCCGTCGTCAGTCTCTATTGTGAATACAGCTATATTTACGGCGAAGAAGTGGAGGACGGCTGCCGTCTGAGCGTTCGGTTTGAAAACGGAGTGGAATATCTCATCGTGATCGCGACCGACTGTTTCCGTTCCATGCCTCGCTGGCAGGTATACGGGACGGAAGGCACCGCGACCGTGAAGGACTGGGATCTTTCGGGCGGCGTGACCCGCGTGCTCGTCAGACACGACGATAAGCTTCAGGGAATTCGCGCCGGCAACGGATTTACCAAGACGATGGCGCCGCGCGTCGGCGATACGGTGGAAGAAAAACCTCTTCCCGTCGTGCATGCCGAGCCTTTCGCCTTCTATAAAAATTTTGCCGCCGCCTGTGCGGGAAAAGAACAAAAGAAGATCAAAAAAGAAGAAGTCCTGCGCGTTTTCCGCCTTATGGAAGCGGCAGCGCTTTCCGCGCGGAAAAACAGCGTCATCAAAAAGAAGATCTGAACGTTTCCGTTTATGCGCGAATCGCTTTTCTGTCGGGGATTTTGCTTCGGCGGGGGGCGGACGGGTGTCCTGTCGCGTTTGCCGATGTCGGTCGCTGACTGCGGGAACATCTGCCTTTTTCGATGCGGCGCTGAAAACGGGACAAATATAATTTAAGGAGAAAAGATAAATGAAGATCAGCGTAGTGAGCGGAATCCTGGGCGATTACAGTCTCGACGATAGCCTCGCTTACCTTTCGGGGCTGGGCGTGGATCAATTCGAGCTGGGCGTCGGGGGATATCCCGGCAAGGCGCACGCGGATGCGCTCGTGCTCAGCAAAGACAAGGCGGCAAGAGAAAAGCTCGCGGATACTTTCAAAAAGCACAATATGGGTATTTCCGCACTTGCGGTGCACGGCAACTGCGTGCATCCCGACAAAAAGACCGCCGCTGCTTTCGAAGCGGATTTCCGCGCGGCGTGCGTGCTGGCGGGACAGTTGGGCATTGACAGGATCGTGACTTTTTCGGGCTGTCCCGGTTCGGACAAGGACGCGAAGGCACCGAGCTGGATCACCTGCGCCTGGCCGCCCGATTATCCGAAGGCACTCGAATGGCAATGGAACGAAGTGCTCATTCCTTATTGGAAAGAGGCTGTGAAATTCGCCGCAGACAACGGCGTGAAGCGCATCGCGCTGGAAATGCACCCCGGATTCTGTGTGTACAATCCCGCGACCTGTCTCAGGCTCCGCGACGCGGTCGGTGACCTGATCGGGGCGAACGTCGATCCTTCGCATCTCTTCTGGCAGGGCATGGATATTCTCGACGTCATCCGCGAACTCGGCGAGAAAAAGGCGATCTATTACTTCCACGCGAAAGATACCCAGCTCATGGACTACAACGTCCGCAAGAACGGTGTGCTCGATACGAAGTCTTTTACCGAAGCCGCAGACCGCGCATGGGTGTTCCGCACGCTCGGTTACGGGCATGATATCGGGCTTTGGAAACAGATCTTCTCCATGCTCAAGATCATGGGTTACGACGATTCAATTTCTATCGAGCATGAAGACGGGCTGATGTCGCCGAAAGAAGGGCTGGAAAAAGCCGTAAAACTTGTCAAGGAGAGCATCATCACCGAGAGCAACACCAATATGTGGTGGGCTTAAAAATACGAAGAACAAAGATTTCCGCGGCCGATTTGGCCGCGGAGGAGTGCGGGCGCGTTCGACGTCCGCATAAAAAGGAGATCATATGAAATTCGGAGTACAGTTATATAGTTTGCGCGAAACGGCGGAAGCAAAGGGGGCGGAAGCTATCCTTAAAGAAGTCGCCGAAGCTGGTTACGACGGCGTGGAGTTTGCGGGGTTTTACGGCAAGACGCCCGAAGAAATGAAGGCGCTTTTGGAAAAATATTCCCTGCAAGGCATTTCCGCGCACATCCGCCCCGAGGCGGTGGAGGAATCTCTGCCTTATATTGACGCGCTGGGCATCAAATACGTGTTCATTCCTTGGGCGGGAACGGAAGAATTTGAAACGCCCGAAAAGTATGCTGCGCTTGTGGAAGCGGCAAAAAAGGCGAAAAAGATCCTGGACGGGCGGGGCGTCGTGTTCGGCTACCACAACCACGCGCATGAATATGAAGGCGGAAACGATTATCTCGGCAAGATCACGTCGGATGCGGATCTGAAGGCGGAGATCGACGTGTTCTGGGTGACGGTCGCCGGCAAAGACGCCGTTTCGGAACTGCGGCGCTTTGAAGGCAGGCTCTCTCTCGTGCACATCAAAGAGGCGGCGTCGGAAGATCCTCGCGGCAGCGCACAGCCGGTCGTCGGCGAAGGCGCGGTAGATATGCGCGGCGTCTTTGCGGAGGCGAAAAAACAGGGTATTCCTTGGGCGATCCTGGAAGTGGAAAAATATCCCTGTGCCGAAGAAGAGTATCTGAAAAGAAGCCTTGAAAACATGAAAAAACTGGAAAAATAAAGGGTGCGCATCCCTTCAAAAACGCAAAATCATAAAGGAGAAAAGAAAAATGGATAAAAAAGTTAGGATCGGCGTCATCGGCTGCGGCGGCATCGCGAACGGCAAGCATATGCCTGCGGAAAAACGCAACCCTGCGGCGGAAATGGTCGCTTTCTGTGATATCATCGAGGAGCGCGCGATCAAAGCGCGCGAGGATTTCGGCAAACCCGAGGACAAGGTCTATACCGATTACAAGGAATTGCTCAAAGACAAGACGATCGACGCCGTCCTCGTGCTTACGCCCAACTGCGCGCACTGCGAGATCACCGTCGCTGCACTGAATGCGGGCAAACACGTTCTCTGCGAAAAGCCGATGGCGATGAATTACGCCGAAGCAAAGAAAATGCTCGATGCGCGCGACAAGTCGGGGAAAATACTCACGATCGGATATCAGAACAGGTACAGGGGCGATGCTCTCTATCTTAAACAGCTCGCGCAGGAAGGTATGTTCGGTGAAGTGTACTATGCGGAAGCCATTGCGATCCGCCGCCGCGCGGTGCCTACCTGGGGCGTGTTCATTGATAAAGAGAAACAGGGCGGCGGTCCGCTCATCGACATCGGCACGCACGCGCTCGATCTCACGCTGTTCATGATGGACAACTATGAGCCTGCTTACTGTGTCGGCAAAACTTTCCATAAACTCAACAATCAGGTCAATACGGGCAATGCCTGGGGCGATTGGGATCCTGCCAAATTCACCGCTGAGGACAGCGCGTTCGGTTTTGTCGTCATGAAGAACGGGGCGGTCATTTATCTCAAATCCAGCTGGGCGCTGAATATGGCAGATCCGAGAGAGGCGATCACGACCATCTGCGGCGACAAGGCGGGCGCGGATATGCTCGACGGCCTGCGCATCAACACCGTCATGGCGGGCAAACAGGTCATGATCAAACCCGATCTCGCGGGCGGTTCGGTCGCTTTCTTTGCGGGAAATGTCGGCGGCGCGCCCGAAGACATCGAGGCGCAGACGTTTACCAATGCCGTGCTCGGGAAGGGCAAACTTTATGTGACCGCAGATCAGGCGGCGGTTGTCACCCGCATTCTGGAAGGCATTTATAAATCCGAAGAGACGGGCAAACCTTATTACTTTGATTGAGGGGGGAAAAGTCTGTGAAAGTTACCGTCGTATGCGAGCATAACGCTTCCATGGATTCGGAAGAGGGGAAAAAGGCGTATCCCGAAGGGCTGGGCGTGTGCCTGAAAACCATGCTGGAAGAAGCGGGGCATTCGGTCACCCTCGTGCGGACGGATGAAACGGGCGCGGATGCGCTAACCGATGAGATTATAGACAATACCGACGTCATGTTCTGGTGGGGACATTGGTATCACCTGAAAGTTTCCGACGAGATCATCAATAAGGTCGCCGACAGGGCGCTCCGCGGTATGGGTATGGTATTTTTGCATTCCGCGCACGATTCAAAAATGTTCAAAAGACTTTTGGGGTCTTCCTGCTCTCTCAAATGGCGTGAAGACGGCGAACAGGAAAGGCTTTGGTGCGTCGATCTCACCCACCCGATCGCGCGAGGACTGGGCGAATACGTCGATATTCCGCATGAAGAGATGTACGGCGAGCCTTTCGATATCCCTACGCCCGACGAACTTGTCTATATCGGCTGGTTCCGCGGCGGTGAGGTTTTCCGCGGCGGCTGTGTGTTCAAAAGAGGACTCGGCAAGCTGTTTTATTTCAATCCCGGGCACGAAACATATCCGACTTACAAGCTTCCCGCCGTGCGTCAGCTCCTTTGCCAGGCTTGCGCGTATGTCGCGCCGCAGATCCCTCTTAAAGATAAGATCTGCTGCCCGCATATCGACGGATTCAGCGTGAAGGACTGACTTTTTTGCGACAGATAAAACGGATGTTTTTCGGCATTTGACAAGAGCGGTATTTCCGATTAAAATGGAGAAGCCGCCGCCGCGCTGTACAGCGCGGCGGCGGCTTGTGTTTTTGATGCTTTTTTTACAGAGATCGTGCGGCGGACGCACGGGTATTTTCGTGCCTTTGATGGCTTCTTTTTTAAGTTTATCCGATTTTGCTGAACTTTTGCGCTCCGCTCTTTACTGAACTTTTGCGCTCCGCAAGGCGAGCTTTTTCGTTTCTGCGCCGTCGTTATACGATTTCCGCTATGAGGGCGCTGTTCTTTTTTCGTCTCTGATACGTCCTTATGAAAGCCTCGCGATGAGCGCGTCGCGTTTTTTTTCTGCGGTATAGCCGCTTTTCGGGCGCGGCGCACTGGCAGGCGACTGCGTCAGAGGGGATTTTAAATGTGCTCTTCCGTGAATATGCGCGGTCGGTATCGGCGGAAGAGCAGAAGAGCGACGATGAGGACGGCGGCTTCCGTTGCGGGAAATGCAAGCCATGTGCCCGTCAGCCCCCAGAGCGCGGCAAACACAAGCGCGGCGGGCACGATGACGAAAATACCGCGGAGCAAAGTGACGATATGCGCGGGCAGGGGATTTTCCGACGCGGTAAAAAAAGCGGTGAACACGATGTTCATGCCCGCAAACGGCGCCCCGATAAAATAGAGTCTGAGCCCATATACGGCAATTTTTTCGAGCGTCTCATCCTTTTCGCTGTTGAAAATGTCCGTGATGGGCGCGGCGAAGAAAAAGAGGATGAGATAGAAAAGAAGGGCGGCGGCAAGCGCCGTTGCCGCGGAATACTGAAAATATTTTTTTGTGTCCTGCGGGCGGTTCTGTCCGCGGGCGCGGCTTACGAGAGGCTGTACGCCCTGCGCCAGACCCGTAAACACCGCGATGACGACAAGGGAAATGTTCGCGATGACGCCGTATGCGGCTACGCCTGCGCTTCCCGCCATGCGCAGGATCGCGGTGTTGAAAATAAGCACGACGACGGCGGAAGAGATCTGTTCGACAAAGGAAGGCACGCCGAGCGTGAAGCAGGCGCGGGCGTTTTTCGGAAAGGGACGGGGCGAAGCGGCGCGGACGGTGCATTTTTTCGTAAAGAAATGCACGGACACGATCAGCGAACCGATCACGGGCGACAGCCCCGTCGCGAGGATCGCGCCGAACATTCCCATGCCGCAGGGGAAAATAAATACATAGTCCAAAACAATGTTCGAAAAGTTCCCAGTCAGCATTGCCGCCATCGCAAGCTGGGGCCTTCCGTCATTGCGCACGAAACAGAGCAGTACGTTGTTCAGCATGAAAGCGGGTGAGAAAAGCAAAAGCACGCGGATATAGATCTTCGAGAGAGAGAAGATCTCGCCTTCTGCCCCGAGGACAGCGGCAAGCGGTCCCGCAAAAAAGATGCCAGCCAAGAAAAACAGCACGGAAAATGCGGCGGCAAGAATGAGGCTCGCGGTGAAAACGCTTCCCGATTTTTTGGTTTCGCCTCTGCTTTTGAGAATGGCAAAGCGAGTCGCGCCGCCCATACCGAGCATAAGTCCTGCGCCGTGCATCACGCTGAATACGGGGATCGCGAGGTTGAGCGCGGCAAGTCCGTCTTTTCCGAGCCCCAGCGAAACAAAAAAAGTGTCCGCAAGAATATAACAGGATACGCCCAGCATTCCGAGTATGCTCAGCGAAGCGTATTTTGCAAAAGTTTTGATGCGTGTATCCATTGTCGTGCCCTTGGTTTGAGTTTGGGTTTGGTCTTTCGTGCCGGGTTACGGTTTTTGGTCGGCAGGAGGCGCCGCATCGTTTTTAGCGGCGCGAAAATATTTGAAGAGCATATATGCGCATATGAGCAGGCAGGCACTGCCAAAGACGGTGCCGCCCACGGCATTATAAAAGGTCATGTCCGCTTCGTTGTTGAGGGTAAGGAGGGCGACCTGCGTAAGCGCGATGGCGATGAAGGAAGAGGCGAGATTGACGCATTTGAGTCCGTTTTTCAGAAGATCGCCTTCTCTGTTCGAGCTCACCAGCCCTGCGATGGCAAACCCGAGTTCGGCAAAAGCCACGGTCGCCAGCGTCACTCCGAAGATGGTTCCGTACTTTTCGAGAAAATAGGCAAAGGCTTTTCCGTAACTGCTCCCGTGAAAAAAAAGCCGCAGCGTATAGACGAGATAGAGAAGCGTCGCCGCCGTCAGGATGCCGCAAAGCAACAGATATTTCCGCCTTTTTTCTTCATGGAGAGACGCGCGCTTTTTGGAAAAAAAATAGGTCGCTTTTGCCCCGCCGACGGCAAAGGAATAGAGTCCGTTCACAATGACGTAAAAAGAAGATCCGAGCGCGCCCGCAACGATCTTGACGAGCGCAGAAAAAAAGTTGACGGTCATGGAAGCGAGGCTCGCGGGAGATTTTTCTTTTGCCGTCCGTCTGACGGCGGAGAGTTTTTCTTTCAGCGGCATGATCGGCTCCGAATGTTTTTTAAGATTATAGCATATCTTTCAGAAAAACAGAAGCGTTTGCGTCAATCTGCGGAAAAAGGAAATGCAAAAGCCGTTAAATTCGGGCAAATTCGCATAAAAATCGGGTGCGGGTCTTGACAAAAGGCGGTTTTTGGTGTTTAATAGAAAAAAAGAGGCGCACATCATCGCGTTGTGCGCCCGTTATTGCGGAGGCGTTTTTATGGATAAAGTCATTACAGTGAGCCGCCAGTTCGGCAGCGGCGGCAGGGAATTCGGTATCAAGCTCGCAAAAGAGCTGGGCATTCCTTTTTATGATAAAGATCTCATTTCCATGGCGGCGCAGAACAGCAACCTTTCCGAGGAATTTATGCGCAATTACGAGGAGAGCGCGCCCGGCATTTTTTCGCGCACGCTGTATTCTTATTATCAGATGCCCATGACGGACCAGATCTACATCGCGCAGTCCAACCTCATCAAACAGCTCGCGGAAAAGGGTCCGTGCGTTCTCATCGGGCGTTGTTCGGACGTCATTGTGGAAAACAGCGTCAAAATTTACGTCCATGCGCCCATTCAATACCGCATCGAGAGAAAACTGAAAATGGATACGGGCATCGCTCCCGAAAAAATGGAGGATCACATCAAAGCAACGGACAAAAAACGCAAAAAATATTATGAATATTACACCGATCAGAAATGGGGCATGGCGGAAAACCACGACCTTTGTATGGACAGCAGCGTGATCGGCATCGACGGCTGTGTCGAAACCGCACTCATGTTCCTCAAACATCTCGTAAGATAAAAGAGATTTCCCGGCTTCTGTATACCATATAGAAAAGAGATTTCCGAGCTTTTGTATACCATATTCCTGAATGTTTCAGCAAATATCATTCGGCTGCGGGGCGCGCCTTTGAAAGGCGCGCCCCGATATTTTTGCGGCTTTGCGGGAAAAGGCGCAAAAAGCTTTTCCACCGTCGGTTGACAGAGCGGGGCGTTTCGCATTATAATAAGATAAATCCAAAATGCGGAGTACAAATTTGAACACGAAAAAGACGGTCGTCGTCGGCATGAGCGGCGGCGTGGACAGTTCCGTAGCGGCACTTCTGCTCAAAGAACAGGGGTACAACGTCATCGGGCTGTATATGGTCAACTGGGAAGAAGAGGGAGAAAACGGCTGTTGCACGGCGGAAACGGATTTTGAGGACGTCAAGCGCGTTTCCAACAAGATCGGCATCCCGTATTTTACCGTGAATTTTGCCAAGGAATACGAAGAGCGCGTCTTTTCCTATTTTCTCGAAGAATACAAGCGCGGCAGGACGCCCAATCCCGACGTTCTTTGCAACCGCGAGATCAAGTTCGGGCCCTTCAAGCGGCAGGCGGAAGCGCTCGGGGCTGATTTTATCGCTACGGGGCACTATTGCGACATCCTGCACGAGGGCGGAAAACATTATCTTCTCAAAGCCGCAGACGACAATAAAGATCAGACGTATTTTCTCAACCAGGTGCGGCAGGACCAGCTGGATAACGTGCTTTTCCCGCTCGGAAAAATGCGAAAGGCTGAGGTGCGTGCCGTTGCCGAAAAATACGGTCTTTCCACGGCCAAGAAAAAAGACAGCACGGGCATCTGTTTTATCGGGGAGAGGAACTTCCGCAATTTTCTGAAAAATTATCTTCCCGCACAGCCCGGTAAAATGATGACGACGGACGGCAGGGTGCTCGGCGAACACATCGGGCTCATGTATTATACGATCGGACAGAGAAAGGGGCTCGACATCGGCGGACAGAAAGGGGACGAAGAGGGCGGACGCTGGTTTGTCATCGAAAAGGACCTGGGCAATAACATTCTCTATGTCGCGCACGGCGGCGAAGAGCGCCTGTATGCGCGCGGATGCGTGGCGGCACAATTCAACTGGATCCCCGCGCCGCCCGAGAAAAAGGAATTTGTCTGTACGGCAAAATTCCGTTACCGTCAGGCGGAACAGGACGTCGTCGCGACGGTGGAAGGGGATAACGTGCGCATCCTTGCAAAGGAGCCTCAGCGCGCGCTCACGCTCGGGCAGTATGCCGTTCTGTATGACGGCGAAAAATGCCTCGGCGGCGGCGTCATCGATGAGATCTTGCCGCAATAGAATGATGATATCGCGATCTTCGGCGGAGTTATTGCAAGGGTAAAACTGCACCCGGCGGCGTTTTCGGTGAGCGGACAGACCCAAGACGGCGGTGTGGAGGATACAGAAGAAAAACGCGTGCCGCAACGGTCCTGACGATGTCGGAGAAGCGTTTGCGGCGGAGCGAACAAAAAAGAACGGCGTTCGGAATTTCCGAACGCCGTTCTTGTGTTGTTTTGTTAAAAGCTTTCTGTCATTGTTTTTGCAATCTTCTCCGCGGGCGGTCAGGCGTATCTGTGCACCTCTGACCTTTTTTCGGTCAGCGGCTGAGCGCCTTTGCGATCGTGCCTTTGAAGAAGCAGACTGCCGCGCCGATGATGGCGAGCACGCCGCCGACGATCGGACCTGCGGCAAGTTTTGCCGTATACACACCGTCGATGACCGTTTTCACGTTTTCATCCAGGCTGATGGACATGAATCCGACCGTGCTAAACAGGAACACCGCGCCCACGACAAAGCAGGCGGTTGTCACGATTTTTGTGATGAGTCCGTTCTTGAAGATCAGTGCGAGCACGCCGCCGATCAGAGGCAGACCGAATCCGAGCGTGGTCATAATGTTGAATTTGAATTCAAAATCTTTGACAGAAGTAACGAGGGAGAAAAGTCCGTCTTCCGCCTTGCCGCCGAAGGCGACCAGCATGCCTTTCACCGACGCGGTGCTGCCGAGGAGCTTACCTGTATATGTCACTGCGTCGAGAAACATCATACAGAATGCGGCAATGCCCAGAACGCAGGCGATCGCGCCCGGTACGAACATCATAACTTTTTTCTTTTTTGCCATATCATATTCCTCCGATAGAGATTATCGCTGATTTTATTGTATCATCGCGGGCGGAAAATAGCAAGCTCTTTTCGTATTTTTTACCCCAAAATGCACAACATTCGACTATTTATATACAAATGTCGATTAAATTGTGCAAAACGCGCAAACCGACGCGAAACGTCTTTTCCGCCGCAGGCAGTGCGCGCAAGGCATATCGGGAGCGGGAATTTCATATAGTGGATACATGAAGATAGCGGACATGAAGGCAGGAGAAAGTGCAAAAGTTGTTGCGGTGGAAGCGGAAAAGGAGCTCAAAGGGCGGCTTGCCATGCTGAATATTTATCCCGGTGCAGCGTTTACGCTTGTGCGGCGCGCTCCCTTCGGGGGCGGGATCATGCTCGAAGCAGGCGGTGTGCGACTGGCGCTCAGAAAGGGCGTTGCCGAACGCATCGTCGCAGTAAGTCTGGGCGAAGAAGAGGAGCGGAAACAATGAAAAGAGCAAAGAGCGGACAAAAGTCAGGCAAGGTGCAAACTCGCATTCTTTTGCTCGGAAATCCGAACTGCGGCAAATCCACGCTCTTCAATGCGCTGACGGGCGGGCACGCAAAGACAGGGAACTGGCACGGCGTGACCGTCGGCGTTTCCGAACGCGAAGCCGTACTCGCGGAAGGGAAAAGGGCGGTGATCGCAGACTTACCGGGGATCTATTCCCTTTCCGAGCCGAATATGGAGGAGCGTTTTGCAAAAGCAGAGGTGGACAAAGGGGGGTATGATGCGGCGCTCGTCGTGGCGGACGCGCTCACTTTGTCAAGATCGCTCCGACTTTTTTTCGACGCCGCACGCACGGCGCCGCGGGTGTTGCTCGCCGTCACAATGTGTGACCTGCTCAAAAGAAGAGGCGGATTTCTCGACGAAAAAGCGCTTTCGCGAAAGATCGGCGCGCCCGTTATCTGCATCAACGCGCACAGCCGCGCCGATATCAGAAGACTGAAAGCTTTTCTCGTGCGGGAATTGCATCGACTAAGCAACAGAGAGGGCGATTGCGCTCCGTCGGGCATGGAAATCCCCGCATCAACGGCAGGTTCGGGCGGGCGGTCTGCGTTTGCGTCTGGCTCAAATGTCCGTACTGCATTTCAGACGTCTTCGGGCGGTCGGACGGCATTTCAGACAAATTCAATAAGCGAACATTTGTTGACATCGGCAGGGAGAAACGGACAGACGGAGCATTCGTGCGAAGGTCGGGAAAGAGAAATTTCTCTTGCGGGCATCTGGTCGGGCGGAGCGTACAGGGAAAGCAGGGCGGATAAGTTTCTTTATAATCCCTTTTTTGCGGTGCCGCTGTTTTTTCTGACCATGCTGGCGGTTTTTTTTGTCGCGTTTGCCAATAAAATGCCGGGGGTCGTGCTGAAAGATCTGCTGGAACGCGCGATCTCGGAGGGGATCGGAAAAAATCTTGCGGCGAAAATCGCCGAGGCGGGAGCGGCGGATGCCGCGAGCGGATTTGTTTCCGCGCTTTTCTCGGGTTTGGGTATGCTCCTTTCTTTTCTGCCGCAGATCGCGATCTTGTATTTTGCCCTTTTTCTGATGGAAGAGAGCGGGTATATGTCCGCGCTCGCGTTCATGACGGACGGGATCTTCCGTAAGGTCGGGCTTACGGGCAGAGCGGCGTTTTCCGTTCTGATGGGGTTCGGGTGCAGTGCCGCCGCCATTCTGACGACGCGCGGGCTGGAAAACAAGCGTCTGCAAAAGCGCGCCATCCTTATTTTGCCCTACGTATCTTGCAGTGCGAAGATGCCCGTTTATCTCGCCGTTGTGTCGGCGTTTTTCGAGCATAAGTTTCTCGCGCTTGCGGCGATCTATTTTACGGGACTGCTCTTTGTCTTTGCGGCGGCGTTTCTTCTGAAAGCGATCTTTCCCGCAGACGGCGATTTTGTCATGGAGATCGCGCATTTACAGATCCCTTCCCTGCGTCTGGTCCTGAAATCCTTGCTATTTTATCTCAAACAGTTTATAATGAAGATCGCAACGGTCGTCGCGGCTGTGCTGGTCGTCATGTGGTTCATGCTGTCGTTTACTTTTTCGTTCCGATACGTCGGGGAAGGGGGAAGCGGCTGTATGGCGGAGATTCTCTGCCGCGGGCTCAGATATCTCTTTTATCCGATGGGAATAAGAGACTGGCGCATCGCCCTTTCGGCAGTTACGGGACTGATCGCAAAGGAAAGCGTCGCGGGTATGCTGTCCGTGTTCTACGGGGAAGAACTTTCCTGTGCCATGAGCGCCGTTTCCGCGCTCGCGTTTACCGTGTTTATCATGACGTGCGCGCCGTGCGTCTCTGCAATCGCCGCCGCCGCAAAGGAACTCGGCTGGAAAACGGCGCTCGGCTACGCTGCTGCGCAGACGGGGATCGCCTTTCTGCTTTCGTATGCTGTATACGGCATGCTCATGCACGGCATCGCGTCTTCGGCGGTCATCGCCGCGGCGCTCATCGCGGTCGCGGCGGGTTCTGCAATAAAATATAAACGGGCGGGGAGAAAACGTGAAAAAATTTACGGCAGAAGAGCAGATAAAGCTCAGAGATTTCACAGATAATGTCTATCCGCAGGGTTCGTTTGCCTTTTCCCGCCTTCTGCGCGACAGGGATATCCGCGTAAACGGGAAAAAGACGGGCGAAAACATACTCCTTTGTCAGGGAGACGAGATCGTTTATTATACGACGGAGAAAGAAGAACAAAAAAGGTTTTTCGACGTCGTTTATGAAGACGAGAACATCGTCGTCGCGGATAAATACGCGGGCGTGAACGCCGAAGCACTTGCTTTCACGCTCTTTTCCGCCTGCGGCGCGCGGGCGGTGCATCGCCTCGACAGAAATACGCGCGGACTGACGGTATTCGCAAAAAATGCCGCCGCGGAACAGGCTTTGCTCGACGCGTTCCGTTGCCGCCGCGTCGAAAAGATCTACGAGGCGGTTTGCTTTCATCCGTTTGAGAAGAAAGCGGGGATCCTGACTGCGTATCTTCGCAAAGACGCGTTTGCCGCGCGGGTTTGCGTTTCGGCGGAGGAGAGAAAAGGCGCCGATAAGATCGTCACCGAATATTTCGACGCGGAAAACAGAGGCGAATTTTCGCGCGTCAAGATCCGTTTGCACAGCGGAAAAACACATCAGATCAGGGCGCACATGGCTTTTATCGGACATCCCGTCGCCGGCGACGAAAAGTACGGCGACGAAGCGCTCAATAAAAAATATCGGCTGAAAAGGCACATTCTCGTCGCAAAATCTCTCTCTTTTTCCTTTGCGGATACGCTTTCTTATCTAAACGGGATGAAGTTTGTTTCGGCTTTTTCCGCCGAATATCCCAGCGGTTGATCTGCATATAAACATATGTCGGGTATCTGAGCGGATGATCTGCGTATAAATGTATGTCGGATATCTGAGAGGGTGGTTTTTGCGCAAAAGTACGCCGAATATCCGAGCGATTCGTCGCGTGCAAACCTCACAAATGCTTGTTTTTTACGGTAAAGACAGGAAACTCTAAGCTTTCCGATCGTTTCTTTCAGGTAAGTCTGCTTTCAAAACACCGCCT
>CALVSU010000016.1 GCA_944359385.1 uncultured Clostridia bacterium
CGCATAATACGCAATCGCACGGCTTCACCCTTTCCGTGAGCCAAGGCATTGGCAAATTGAGTGAAAAAGCAAAAAGCGTCGTTTTTGCTTTTTCGCGTAATTATTTAAATAAATTAAAGGCGCGTTTGAAAACTACGCTTTTCAAAAAGCGCACACAATTTGCCGCATACTTGCGGCTTGCCGAAAAAGAGTGAATGCGAAAATTGTTTTAATATGAAAGCCCTTAAAAATTTTCGCAGAGAGAAAAACATTGCAGAGCCGACTTATACGTCGGCGAACAATGGTTGTCTCTCAAATCACGGCGTTTCGCAGTGCCTTTGCACGAGAAACGCGTGAACAGAGCGAGGAGGTTTTTTATGGAAAAGAGAGTCGTGGTGACGGGGCTCGGGGCGGTGACGCCGCTGGGCAACGACGTAAAGACCACCTGGGAAAACATGAAAAAAGGCGTCAACGGCATCGACACGGTGACCAAGTTCGACGCTTCGGAATATAAATGCACGCTTGCGGGCGAAGTGCGCGGCTTTGACGGTTCGCTGTATATGCCCAAGGGCGATCTTCGTAAAACCGACCTGTACACGCAGTACGCGGTGGCGGCGGCGACGCAGGCATACGAAGACAGCGGCATGACCGCAGAGGGGGTCGCGCCCGACCGATTCGGCGTATATATCGGATCGGGGATCGGCGGGATCAACACCCTCATCACCGAACACAGCAAATTCATCGAAAAGGGTCCCGGCAGGGTGTCGCCCTTTTTCGTGCCGATGATGATCTCGAACATCGCGTCGGGCACGGTAGCGATCAAATATAACGCGCAGGGACCGAACATCGGCATCGTGACGGCTTGCGCGACTTCCACGAACAGCATCGGCGAGGCGTACCGCGTCATCAGACACGGTTATGCGGATTGTATGCTCGCGGGCGGAAGCGAAGCGGCGATCGTGCCTCTTTGCTTTGCGGGCTTTATCAGTTGTCAGGCTCTGTCGCAGAGCACGGACAAAGACCGCGCGTCCATTCCTTTCGATGCGGAGCGCGGCGGATTCGTCATGGGCGAAGGGGGCGCGGTGGTCATGCTCGAAGAATATGAGCACGCCAAGGCGCGCGGCGCGAAGATCTATGCGGAAGTGGTCGGTTACGGCTGCACCAACGACGCGTATCATATGACCGCTCCCAATCCCGAGGCGGTGGCGTCCGCGCGGGCGATCGAACTTGCGGCAAAGGAAGGAAACATTTCGGCGGGCAGGGATGTCTATGTCAATGCGCACGGCACGGGCACGCCGCTCAACGACAAGACGGAGACGGCGGCGCTCAAACGCGTGTTCGGGCAGGACGCTTATAAACTGCACGTCTCTTCGACCAAGTCGATGACGGGACATATGCTCGGCGCGGCGGGCGGCATCGAGGCGATCGCGTCCGTTCTCGCTCTCGGCGAAGGGGCGATCCCGCCCACGATCAATTATAAAGTAAAGGACGAGGCCTGCGACCTCGACATCACGCCCAACGAAGCGGCAGAGGCGAAGCTTGCCTACGCCCTCTCCACGTCGCTCGGGTTCGGCGGGCACAACGGCTGCCTCGCATTCAAAAAAATCTGACGGGAAAGATGCGTTTATGGACCGATGAAGTAAACGCATTTTTTTCACGCAGAGCGTAAGGAGATCAACATGGAAAAGAAAAAACTGACGGAGATCATAGAGATATTCAAGGCGAGCGGACTGGGCAAAATGGAACTGTCCGAAACGGAAGCCGAAAAGACGTTCACGCTCAAACTTGAACGCAACGCAGACGTGATCGCGGCACCCGCGCCCGTTCTGCCCCCTCTTCCCGCGGCGCCCGCCGCAGGGAAAGACGCGGCAGAGTCCGCGCCCGCTCCGCAGGACATCAAAGACTACAACAAATACCGCGACATCCGTTCGCCGATGGTGGGCATCTTTTACGCCGCACCCGCGCCCGACGCTGAGCCCTTCGTCAAGGTGGGTAAAAAGGTGAAAAAGGGGGATACCCTCTGCGTCATCGAGGCGATGAAGCTGATGAACGACGTCGTCGCCGAAGAGGACGGCGAGATCGTCGAGATCTGTGCGGACAACGGCGCGCTGGTCGAGTTCGGTCAGGTGCTGTTCAAGATTTTTTGATCGGAGCGGCGAAAGGAGATGTTCAGTAAAATTCTGATCGCAAACCGCGGCGAGATCGCCGTGAGGATCATTCGCGCCTGCAACGAGATGGGGATCAGCACGGTCGCCGTCTACTCGGAGGCGGACGCGGAAGCCCTGCACGTCAGCCTTGCGGACGAGAGCTATTGCATAGGCCCCGCGCTGTTGAAGGACAGCTATCTCAACATGACGGCGCTCATCGACGTCGCCATCGCGACGGGCTGTCAGGCGATCCATCCGGGGTACGGGCTTCTGAGCGAAAATCCCCGCTTTGCGGAACTTTGCGAAAAGTGCAACATAAAATTTATCGGCCCGCATTATTCAGTCATTTCGAAAATGGGGGACAAAGACGAGGCGCGCCGCACCATGAAAAAGGCGGGCGTTCCCGTCGTGCCGGGCCTGGATGAGATCACCGACATTGCCGAGGCGAAAAAGTTTGCGTCCGAGATCGGCTATCCCGTCATCGTCAAGGCGAGCGCGGGCGGCGGCGGCAAGGGTATCCGCATCGTCTGGAAGGAAGAGGACTTCGAGAACGCGGTGCGCACGGCTTCCGCGGAGGCGCAGAGCGCCTTCGGCAACGGCAAATGCTATCTCGAAAAATACCTCACCGACGTCAAACACGTCGAAATGCAGATCGTCGCCGACAACCAGGGCAACGTCGTGTGCCTCGGCGAGCGCGACTGCTCCATGCAGCGGAGAAATCAGAAACTCATCGAAGAAAGCCCCTGCGTCACGCTGAAACCCGACGTCAGGCAGGAGATGATGAAGGCGGCGGTACTGGCGGCAAAAACCGTCAATTATACCAGCCTCGGCACCATCGAGTTTCTGCTCGATAAGGATAATAAATTTTATTTCATGGAAATGAACACCCGCCTGCAGGTCGAGCACCCCGTCACGGAATACGTTTCGGGCATCGACATCGTCAAGTGGCAGATCCGCATTGCGGCGGGCATCGAGTTCATGTACAAACAGGAGGACATCCGCCTGCGCGGCTGTGCGATCGAGTGCCGTATCAATTCGGAGGACGCGCACATGAATTTCCGTCCCAGCTGCGGCAAGATCACGCTGCTGCATATCCCCGGCGGGCCGTGGGTGCGTTTCGATACGGCGATCTATCAGGATTATATGATCCCGCCCTATTACGACAGCATGATCGGCAAACTCATCGTCTATGCGCGCGACAGGACGGAGGCGATCCGCAAAATGCAGGCGGCGCTCGCGGAACTGGTCATAGAAGGCGTGGAGACCAACGCAGAGCTGTCGAGCGATATTCTTGCCCAGCCCGAGTTCAAAGACGGGACCTATTGCACCAACTTCCTCGACAGGTTTTTAAAAGATTATAAATAATCGGCGAAGCGTCCGCGGCGCGGCAAAATGTCCGCGGTTCTGTCGGCAGAATGTCTGTTGAGTACGCGGCAAAATGACCGCGGTGCTTGCGGCGGCAAACGGCGCGCTTTTCGGCGTGATGTCGGCTTTGTCTTATGGCGTTGAACGGCTCGGGCGGCGGAATGTCTGCGGCGCTTGCGGCGGAATGTTTGCGGCGCGGTTTTCGTTCGGCGTCGGATTTTGCGGTACGGTTTTACGGATGAGAGGGGCGCGTTTCCCCGAATTATATTTTGTCTGCCTTGCGGCGGCGGGTGATCTCGCGCGGGAAGGCGTGGGAGTGAGTGTGTCTGCGCATGGTCTGTGCGCAAGAACGAAAGGATCGGAGAAAATAAAATTGAAATTTGATTTCAAAAAATTCTTTTTCAAAAAGCCGAAAAACGAGCTGGAAGGCTCTGAAAACGGCGGCGAAGCCAAGGAGCAGGCGGAGCAGGGGGCAATTCCCGAAAAGCTTGCGGAAAAGTGCGAAAAGTGCGGACAGATCGTGCTTGCGGACGATTTTGCGGCGCATTTCGGGGTCTGTCCGAAGTGCGGGCATTACAGAAAGATCGACGCGCGCGCTCGCATTTCCATGTGCTTTGACGAATTTAACGAACTTTTTGCCGACGAAGAGAGCGGAAACGTGCTCGATTTTCCCGGGTATACGGAAAAGCTCGCTAAACTGCGCGCGGCGACGGGTGAAAAAGACGGCGTCGTGAGCGGCTACGGCAAGATCGGCGGCATAGAGTGCGCGGTGTTTTCCATGGATTACCGTTTTATGATGGGGAGCATGGGGCATACCGTGGGCGAAAAGATCGCAAAGACGTTTGAATATGCGATCGAAAAGAGACTGCCCGTCGTCGGGTTTGTGCTGAGCGGCGGCGCGCGTATGCAGGAGGGGATCATCTCCCTCATGCAGATGGCGAAGACGTCTGCGGCGGTGGCAAAGCACGGCGAGGCGGGGTTATTGTATATTTCCGTCCTGACCGACCCCACGACGGGCGGCGTTTCCGCGTCGTTCGCATTCGAAGCGGACATCATCATTGCGGAAAAGGGCGCGCTCATCGGCTTTGCGGGGCCGCGCGTCATTGAACAGACGATACGCCAGAAGCTCCCCGAGGGCTTCCAGCGGGCGGAATTTATCGAGGAGAAGGGCTTTGCCGATCTCATCGTGGAGCGGAAAGAGATGAAAGAGAAGCTTTCCGAGCTGTTGGCGCTTCATTGCGCGGAGGCGAACGCATGAGCGCATACGATATCGTTCTCAAAAGCAGGGAAAAGGGCAGGCCGACGGCTGTAAAATATATCGAAAACATCGTGGAGGGTTTTATCGAACTGCACGGCGACAGGCGCTTTGCGGACGATAAGGCGATCATCGGCGGCATCGGCAGGATCGGCGGTATGCCGGTCACGGTCATCGGGATCGAAAAGGGCGAGGATACTGCCGACAAAATTGCGCATAATTTCGGGTGCGCGCATCCCGAGGGATACAGAAAGGCGGTGCGGCTGATGAAAGAGGCAGAAAAATTTCGCCGTCCCGTGCTTTGCTTTGTCGACACGTCGGGCGCATACTGCGGCATCGGCGCGGAGGAACGCGGGCAGAGCGAGGCGATCGCCATGAGCATTCTCGATATGATCCGCCTGAAAACGCCCACGCTTTCGGTCATCATCGGCGAAGGCGGCAGCGGCGGCGCGCTGGGGCTTTGCGCGGCGGACGAGGTATGGATCACCGAAACGTCTACCTATTCGGTCATTTCGCCTGAGGGCTGTGCGTCCATTCTCTGGAAAGACAGCGGCAGAGTCGCCGACGCGTCCGAATGCCTCAAACTGACGGCGGGCGATCTCATCTCCCTCGGCGCGGTGGAAAAAGTCGTGCCCGAAGAGGGCTTCGGCGAGGCTTTTTACGCAAAGCTCAAAGAGGACATCGCCGTATTTTTCAGAAAACAGAAAGACGTGCCCGCCGAGAGGCTGGTCGAAAACAGATACCGCCGTTTCCGTAAATTTTAAGGGGCGGCCGCGCGCGGCAAAGGGCGAGGCGCTTGCGCTTTTGTCGTTTGCGGACAAGGCGCGCGGGGAAAAACAAGGAGGAGAAAAATGATAGCGATCGTGACCGACTCTTCCGTCGGCTACTCTTCGGCGGAGATCGCCGACAGGGGCATCGTCAGCGTAGTGCCGCTCAATTACAGCGTGGGCGGGAAAAACCGAGAAGAAAAAGCATCGGACAAAAACGGCGATTTTCTGCCGCAAATGGAAGGCGTCGCCTGCAAGACGGCACAGCCCGCGCTGAGCAATTTTATACAGACGTTCACTTCTCTCACGGCGAAAGGGTGCGACGTCATCTGCATTGTTTTAAGCTCCGCTCTTTCGGGCACTTATTCTTCGGCGAAGTTCGCCGCCGCGCAGGTGGGCGGAAACATCCGCGTCATCGACTCGGCGACCATCGGGGCGGGAATGCACCTGCTCGTCGACGAAGCGGTCAACCTCGTCAAGGCGGGCGTGGATTTTTCGAGGGCGGTCGAGATGCTGGAAGACATCAAGAGCAAGATCGGCATTGTCTTCACCGTCGAGTCTTTGGAAAACCTCCTCGGCGGCGGGCGGCTGAATACCAACAAGGCAAAGACCAATCTCAATTATCGGCCCGTGTTCGAACTGAGGTCAAAGATCCTGTTCAAGGGCAACGCGCGCGGCGCGCGCGAACGGTTGGAAGAGATGGCTGCCCTCGTTCCCGCAAATACCCGCCGCATCATCGTGTGTCGTTGCGGCGCGGACACGAACGTCGGGGCGTTTACCGATCTTCTGAAAGCTTCTCACCCGAGCGTCTATATCCACCAGCGCGTGCTGGGACCCGTTCTGAGTATCCATACGGGCGTCGGAGCGTTCGGCGTCGCTTACGTCGTGAAAAACTGAGCGAAAGCAAAGTCGCAAAGGCGGCGCGGCGCATTCGTGCGCTTGCAGGGTGCGGCTGAAAACAAAAACAGAAAAATTGCGTCGCCATGCGAAGTTCAGCATTTTATTCACTAAGATGAAAAAGGACGCCCGCGGCTTTCGCCGCGGGCGTCCTTTTTCTGCGAGATGTGCGGCCGTGACGGCACGCACGCTGTTCGCTTTATGAAAGGAAAGGCGTTTCGCGTTAATTGCCGCGGGCGCTCTTTTGCGCAGACGCTTGAAAAATTCGCGAAATGTTGTATAATAAGAAAAAGCCTGCCCGCCCTGCGCTGCGGTGCAGGGCGGGCAGGCAAAACGGCAGCTGCCGAAGGGGGCGTATATGGGAAAAATCGCGATAAGTGAGGAGCGCATCGCACACCGCGGGCGGGAAATATACGGAAAGCTGTATCTGCCCGAGGGAAGGTCTGTTGCGGCGGCGGTGTTCAGTCACGGGTTCAACGGTTCGCACGCCGATTTTACGCCTTTTGCCGAGCGGCTTGCGGCAGAGGGCGTCGCCGCCTTCTGTTACGATTTTTGCGGCGGATCGGTCAATGCGGGCGGCGGTTTTCCCACGGAAAGCATGACGCTGACGACGGAACTGGAAGATCTCCTTGCGGTCATGGACTTTATCCTTTCAGGGGAACGCACGCGCGGATGCCCGCTTTTCCTGTTCGGCGCGAGCCAGGGCGGGCTTGTTTCCGCGCTTGCCGCCGCACGGCGGCAAGCGGACGTGCGCGGCGCCGCGCTCCTGTTTCCCGCGCTCTGCATTCCCGAAGACTGGCGCGCTCGCTTTCCTTCCCGCGCCGATATCCCCGAAAAGTATGCGCTCTGGGGCATGACGCTGGGGAAAGCGTTTTTTGAGGACGCATATGAGCTTGACGTGTTTGCGAAGATCGCCGCTTATACGGGTCCCGTGCTTCTCATGCACGGCGATGCGGACGCGGTCGTGCCGCTATCTTACAGCGTCCGTGCCCGCGATACCTATGCCCGCGCCGAACTTGTCCTTTTTGAAGGGGAAGGCCACGGATTTTCTATGCAAGGCAACGAAAAAGTATATGTGCTCTTTGCCGACTTTATCCGAAAACACGTCTGAAATCGGCAATACTTTCGGAAAACTGTTTGATGAAATTCCTTAAAGTTTGTATGTGAAAGCGTTAAAAAAGGTCTTGCGCGCGGCTTTATGCCGCGCGCAAGACCTTTTTCGGAAAAAGCGGTAAGAAAAAGCGGTAAGAAAAAGCGGTAAGAAAAAGCAGTAAGAAAAATCGGTTTTTTGCTTTTCAAAAGGTGATCGGCAGATAAGCCTTGTCTTTTCGGTCGGCTGTTCCGATTTTGTCGGGACAACAAAAGACATAAATTTATCCTTCTTACAATTTTATAAAGCATTTTGATTGCGTTTGCAAGGCGTTTGCCGTCAGGAGCGCCCGACTGCGGAATTTTCCGCAGTCGGGCGTTTTTTTTATACTTCTTTCAGGGTCAGGCTGAAAACTTGCCCGTTGGCAAGGCGCATCAGAAGGGCATTTTCGGTTTCTGACAGTTCGCAGACAAAAAAATCCGACAATATCGGTTTCATCGTTTCCAGAAGTTCTTTTTCGTCCGTGCGAAAGTTTTTCTCTGCATTTTCGAATCGATCTTGTTCCATAGTAATTTATGTACTCCTTTTGTTTTTTCACTTCGCCGCGCGCTAAGCTTTGTGTAAGCATATTATAACCTCTGAACTGAAAGAATGCAAGAAAATTTTTACAGTTTAGAGGATAATGATTTGTAGAATAAGGTCTGATTTATGGTTAATTTGTCGAAACTGTCTGAAAACTTAAAAGAATTGATGGCAGAGCATGGATTAAATCAAACGTCTCTTGCGGAAGCGATGCATACGTGCAGTTCAAAATTGTCGTCATATATTACGGGCAGACGTGCGCCGAACTATAAAACGTTTGTGGCTTTGGCGGAGTTTTTTCATTGTTCTGCCGATTTTCTGCTCGGATTGAAAGAGTACCCCTGCGAAGAAGAAAATTATAGGCCGTCACAGCCGTTCGGTGAACGGCTCCGCGTCATTTTGCAGGAATCGGGGATAAGTCAGTATCTCTTCATAAAGCAGACAAGAATTTCTTGGGGTGTATTTTATAATTGGCTGACGGGGAGAAGCGATCCTTCTGTCGATAACCTTGTTCGGGTCGCAAAATATTTCGATTGTTCCGTAGACTTTGTTCTAGGCAGGGTATAACAAAACAACAGCGTGCGCGCGGCGGTATGCCGCGCGCTTAGCGTTGCCGTGCAATAGGAGCGGACAGAATACCGCCCGACAAGACGCGGCAAAAGCAAACAGCGGCAAAAGCAAACCGCGACAAAAGAGAACTGCGACAAAAGAGAACTGCGGCAAAAAAGCGCCTTCCGTCCGTTTCGGACGGAAGGCGCTTGCGCTTTTTATGGGTTTTGCCAAAGGCTTTCTATTACAAAAAGTCGCAAAAATCCGCAGAATAAACTTTTGTGCCGCGGGCGCGGCGATCAGCCGCCCGTGCCGGTAAGAAGGCGGTACATGAGGGAAACCGCTTCGTTGAGAGTGAGATCGCCCAGCGCCTTGCCCATGGCGGAAGTATTGAGCATTTCGTCGACCGTTTTGCCGTCGGGCGGTGTGAGGTTGACGAGTCCGTCTTGGTAGAGGTCGCGGATGGTCGCCTTTTTGATGTTCGCGGCGACGTTCGTGACGAGCGTATCGACGTTTTGCAGGGTGCAGGACTGTTCTTCGCCGTCTTTGAGCAGGAGATACTTCCATATGCCGACGACTTTGCCGTAGCTGTACAGTGCGCCCGACGCGTTTTCGCCTTTCGCAAGGACGTATTTTACGTTGCCGTCGCCGTCTTTTTGCACATTTCCGTCGGAGTCGCGCAGAGCGACCGTATTCACGCGCACCCAGCTCTCTTTTGCGATGTCGAAGCGGAAGAGGTTGCCGACGGTATAATATTTCGTCGTGCCGTCCGTATCCGTCTTTTCTTCGGCGAGGGAAAGCTTGGAAAAGAGGGTGACGTTCGGTTGTCCGTCCGTGATAAATGCGGGCAGGATGCCGTAAGAGGCGGCGTCCAGAGAGATCTTTGCCATTTCTTCCGTCTTTTTATCGAAATACCAAAGAGAAGAAACGCTGTAGGTGCCGTCCGTATTTTTAGTCGCGGCGTCGTATCCGCCGCCCGCGTTCTGCGTATAGAAGGGAGTTTCTGCCGTCACGCCTTCGGGAAGAGGATCGGGAAGTTTCCATGCGGTGACGCCCGTTGCAAGTTTCATTGCGGGAGCGGTGCCGCTCTTGTCGAGATAGTAGAGGGGGATGCCATCATAATCCGTCAGCGCCGTGACTTCTTTGTAGGGGGAGTAAATGGGTTCGCTTCCTTCGAGAGTTGCGGCGTCCGCATACGTCGAATATTTGATATAGCCGCCGTTTGCCGAAAGGTAAAGTTCGTCGCCGTATTTGCCGGTGAGCGAAGTGATGTCGTCTTTCACGCCCACCTGCGCCTGCACGTACATGCTGTCGGAAAAGAGCGACTGCACGGAGAGGGCGGTGATGTCGTCCGCGAGCGTTTCGAGGGTGGAGTTTTTGAGGGCGGAAAGGAGAGTGTCCGAATCGGAAAGCTTGAGCATTTCTCCGAGGGTGATGTCGTTGATGGCGTCGCCGATGTTCCCGATCGCCACGTCTTTGAGCGCGAGCAGGATCTTCGGGGAATTCGCCTCTTCGGAGATGTTGATGACGTCGCCGAGGGAGAGGGAATTGATCTTTTCGCTGTTGTTGAAGTCGTTGAGCGACCAGTCTTTGATCGCAAGGAGCAGTTTGGGGGAACCGCCCTTGCCGTCGGGGCCGGGTTCGGTGATGTTTACGACATCGGAAAGCTTGAGCGTTTCGATGCTGCCCGAAAGCGAGCCGATCGTCTTCGGCGAGTCGGAAGAGACGGAGCCGTCGGCGCCCACCGTGTAGTTTTCGCCGTAGGCGAGATAGAGGAGAATGCGAGGCGAATCGGCGTTGAGGGTAAGCACGTCGCAGAGGTTGACGTTCTGCAATTCCGCGTCGAACGCATCGGAGAATCTTCCCAGCGGCACATAGAGGATGTTGTTGAGCACGACGTTGTCTTTCAGTTTCACGCCGAAATAGTTTTCGAAATCGGAAAGGGTCAGGCTGTTCATGTCCATGACTTCGGCGAGCGCGTTCATCGCCGAGGTGAGGGGCAAGGAACCGATCCCGTTCGTCCGCACGAACACTTCCTGCGTCTTTGCCGCTTCCGCGGCTTCTTCCGCGTTCATGGGGTCGGAATAGACGTAATCGGTGTAATACAGCACGGTTTCTTCTTTATAATCTTTGGAAATCGCATATCCGCCGTTTTCCTTGTCGATGACATAAGCGCCGTTTTCGTCCGTTGCCGTGGCGAGCAGATATTTCCCGTCCACTTTCGCATAGAGGGGCGTGTATTTATAGGGAAGCGCGATCTCACGGATCAGCGCGCTCCCGTCGCTCTCGGCGGGCTTGACGGACGCATAGACGAAGCCGCCCTCCGCCGCGGGGCCCGTGACGACGCAAAGATCCTCGTTGTTTTCAAGCGCAAACAGGTATTCTCCCGTTTCATCGAAGTTGTAAACGGCGTCGTTGTTCTTGGTCATGCGTTCGCCCTCAGTGCTTTCGCTCGTGCGTTTGAGATAGAGGGTCGCCCCGTCCAGAGCGAGGTATCCGCCCGACTCCGTCACGCCCGACAGGGCATAGAGCGGCGTTTGCTTTACGCTGACGACGGGAAGCGTCTCTTCTCCGTCCTTGTAGGTCGACGCATAGACGAGCGAGCGGGTATAATATGCAAAATCGGTTTCAGAGAGGGTAAACTCTTTTCCGATCTCCGAGAAGGTGCCGTCTTCGTTTTCGGAGTTTGCCTGCGTGTAGAAATAGACGGGGTTTTCCTCCGAGCCCGAGATCATATTGAGCGCGGGCAGGGGAAAACCGAACTTGGACGATAGGTCGTTTAAAGATGCCGTCACGACCAGCACCGAAGAGAGATTGCTCGTGATGGTGTTTACGGGCATTGCGTAGAGAAGGTCGCGGTCAACTTTGAAAAGCCCCGTATTTTCCGCGTTGTCGAGAAGTTTGTTCGCCGCCTCTTCCACTTTGGGGGAAATGGCGGAAAGCTTGTCGATGGTGATCTCTCCTTGGAGCGTCTCGGACAGCGTCTTGATCAGTCCTTCGAGAGTGTCGTCATATTCTTCCGAGATCCAGCCGTTCGGGTCGGTGAAGATGCCGATGAGTTCGCTGACTTTCACTTTTTTATAGACGTAGAAAGCCCCGCCGATCAGGCCGCCCGCCAGAACGACGGTATATATGACGATGGTCAGAAAAATGAGCAGGAGTTTCCCGCCGAAACTGCAATTTGCTTTTACCATGAATGACCTCTTTTCTTATTCGGCGTCTTGCCGCAGGACGGCGAAAACGCAGTTGCCGTTGAGTTCGTATTCCCCCGCGTCGTCCGCAAGGAAAGAATCGCCGGCGGCAAAGGGGATCTCTCCCCGTTTCCACTTGATGAACCCGCCGCCCGAAAGGACAAAGATCTCTTCTTTTCCCTCTCCGCGCAGCTTGAATCTCGACGGGGAAAGGACGTACAGGTCGCGCCCCCGTTTGCCTACGTCCGCGCCCTGCACTTTTTTGCCGGAAAACGCGAACTGCTCTTTTTTTACTTCTTCGCGGGCTGTGCCCGCATTTTTAACGATATTCATAATTATATTATATAATAACGTCGGACAAAATGCAATGAAATGCATTATAATTCTCCGTCCGCTTTTTTCCGGCCGCAAGGTGCGGTTTTTTGTCGTGTTTTCTGCACGGGTAAATTTCCGCTTTTGCCTGTCGGAGAATGTTCCTTTGCGGGCGCGATGGTCAAAAAAGCGCCCGCGCGCAGATAAGCTGCGCGCGGGCGGGGCGTGGAGAGACGATCTATAAAAATGCCGCGCGAGAAGAAAGCAAAGTATAAAAGCCGCGCCGTGAGATGAAAGCGATTTGCAAGGGCGGGGTGTGAACCGAAAGCAATGCGCGCGGGCGGCGCGCGAGGTGAAAGTCATTTTTAAAGGCCGGGTGGCGCGAGGCGAAAGTCATTTTTAAAGGCCGGGTGGCGCGAGGCGAAAGCAGGTTTGCGGGCGGTTCAGCCCTCTTCGCCGTTTTCGAAATCGTCGGAAAGCAGAAGATCCGCCCGTTCGCCCGAGATCTCGGACACGTTTTTGAGTTTTCTCTCGATGGTGCGCGTCTTTTTCGCGGCGTTTTCGATGGTGTCCTGCGCTTCCTGCAATTTTTTCTGCGTCTTTTCGAGAATGAGCACGAAATTGCGGAATTCATGTTTGAAGGCGGCGAGCAGTTCCCACAGTTCCCCTGATCGTTTTTCGATCGCCGCCGTCTTGTATCCCATTTGCAGGGTGGTGAGGAGAGCGCCCAGCGTGGAAGGCCCGCACGCCATGATGCGCCTGTTTGCGAGGTATTCCGCAAGCCCGGGCATACGGATGCTCTCGGCGTACAGCCCTTCCAAGGGCAGGAACATGACGGCAAAATCCGCCGTCTGCGGGGGCAGGATATATTTTTTTGCGATGGTGTCCGCCTGGAGTTTGAGCGCGCGTTCGAGGTTTTTGAGCGCTCTGTCGGCGGCCTCTTTGTCGAGCGAGTCGGAAGCGTCCGCAAGCCGCCTGTACTCTTCGACGGGGAATTTGCTGTCGATGGGCAGGTATACCGTCGAGCCGTCTTTGGAGGGGAGGAGCACCGCATATTCGACGATGTTGTTGCCGAGCGGGTCGAGCTTGACGTTCGCGCGGTACTGGGTGGGGGAGAGCATCTGTTCGAGCAGGGCGGAAAGCTGTACTTCGCCCCACGTTCCGCGCAGTTTTACGTTGGAAAACACCTTTTTGATGTCGGAAACGCTGCCCGCGAGCTGCTGTACTTCGCCGATGCCTTTATACACCGCTTCCAGCCGTTCGTTGATGATCGAGTAAGATCTGTTCAGCCTGTTTTCGAGGGTGGAAGTGAGTTTTTCGTCCACGGTCAGGCGGATGTTTTCGAGGTTCTTGGCATTTTGTTCCGCCATATAGCGGATCTCGCCCGCGAGGGAGCGCTGCATTTCGGCGAGGCGTTTTTCCGTCACCGCGCTGAGGTTTTCCAGTGCTTCCTGCATATTTTTGAGGTTTCCGCCCTGATTTTGGGTGAGAAAATCGAGGTATCGCCGCGTTTCCTGTTCACTGCGCTCGACGGTATACAGCGCTTGGTCGAGTTTCCGTTCGAGCCCTTCGTCACCGCGTGCGCCGCCCGTCTTTCTGACGAGCACGACGAGCACGCCGAGACATATCGCGGCGATCGCGGCGGACAGGGCTGCAAAGATGGTCGCCATTCATTCCTCCTTTTGGGAAAGCCGTCTCGCTTCCCTTAAAAGTTTCGTTCTGTCGTTGCGGGAGCCGTCGTAGAGACATTCGTGAAAGAGTTTTTCCAGCACGCCGCCGATCTTTTCGGGCGGAAACAGCCCTTTGAGCGCGTTGCCGTCGATGTGCAGCTCCTTCATGGTGAAGGGCGCGCCTTCCCTCTGCATTTTTTCCCTGATCTTTTCCCATTTCGTGACGGTGGGGCACACGGAGAGGACGTCTTTGCAGGCGGAAAAATCCGCCTGTTTGACGAGCAGGATGAGGGGATAGATGTCGTAATTATGCGCAATGAAAGCGCGGATCTTGTTTTCCCTTGCGCGCCCGTCGAGGTCGTACATATGCGTGCGGATGAGCCGCACGACCGTCTCCGTCAGTTTTTTGGGGGCTTTGAGCCGTTCGAGGATCTCTTTTCCGATGCGCGCGCCTTCCGCGTCGTGACCGTGGTATTTGCCCGTCTCAATGCGACAGTAGGGTTTTCCCGCGTCGTGCAGAAGGGCGGCGAGCCGCACGCGGCTGTCCGCGTATTTCACGGCGCGCAGGGAATGTTCGAGCACGTCGTGATCGTGAAAATCTCTGCGCTGGTCCATGCCCTTGCCCGCCGTGAGTTCGGGCAGGATGTAAGCGAGCACGTCCGTTCCTTCGAGGAGTTTGAGACCGTCGTACTGCGCGCAGGCGATGCCGTGCTTTTCGTCTGCGTGCAAAATGAGTTTGAGTTCGGTAAAAATGCGTTCGGGTGCGATCTTCTGAATGCGCGCGGCGTTGAACTTGGCGCCGAAGATACATTCGAGCGAGGGCGTGAAGCCGTTTTCCGCGCACTGGCGCGCCAGCCGCATGAGGCGGAGCCCGTCTTCGGAAAAGACCTCGTCCGCGTCGCGCGTGGTGTTCATCGCGCGGGCGCGGATGTCATCTAGCCCGCCCAGCGGGTCGACAAATTCCTCTTTTGCGACGTCGTAGTAGACGGCGTTGCAGCGGAAATCCCGCCGCCGCGCGTCGGCGGCGATGTCCTTCGTGAAGGAGACTTCTGCGGGCGCGTGCCCGCCCCCGCCGTATACGTCCGTGCGGAAGGAAGTAAACTCGTATTTATGCTCGCCGTCGGTAAGGTTGACGGTGCCCGTCCGCTTATAGGCGCACTGTACCGTAAATCCCGCGTCCTGTGCGAGCGTTTCCAGTTTTTCGGCGGGAACGGGCGCGGCGATGTCGAAATCTTCGTAGGCGTACCCGCAAAGCGCGTCGCGCACCGCGCCCCCCACGACGTAAAGGGGGAAATCCGCCTTGTCCGCGAGGATATGCAATTTTTCGGGAATGTTGAGTTTCATGCGTCTCTCCCGCTGCCGCGCGGCAAAGAAAAGGCGCGCCGCCCCTTCCTTTCCGCTGTTTTTCCCTTTGCGGCGAGAAAAATTTTTCCTTTATTATAACAATTTCCGAAAAAAATTGCAATCGCCCGCAATTTATTATATAATAGTTGAAAGAAAAAGCTGCGGAGCGGAAAAACGCGCGACCGCGCGCGTCGGACGGAATGCGGTCGATGCCGATGCAGACGCAGGCTTTTACACGCGCCCGCGCGTGTCGGACGGAACACGATCGATGCCGATCAGACGCAGGCTTTTGCACGCGCCCGCGCGCCGCGCGGAGCACGGCGCCAAAAGGCGCCGAGGGGAAAACAAATGTACAATATCATCGTCAATCCGCACTCGGGCGGCGGAAAAAAGCGCAGGATCTTCGAATATGTCGTCGAAAGGCTGCGGTCGCTGAAAAAGGACTTTCGCGTCTTTGAAACGGAAAAGGAAAAGCAGGCGGTCTTTCTCACCCGCGAACTCACGTCGGAAGGACCTTGCGACATTATCGTGGTCGGCGGCGACGGGACCCTGCATGAAGCGCTCAACGGGTTTTCGGACTTTGAAAATTGCAGCCTCGGTCTGATCCCCGCGGGCACGGGCAACGATTTCGCGGCGGCGGCGGGTATCCCGACGGACGCGGAAGGGGCGCTTTCGCTCATTCTGAATACGCAGCCCAAGCCCACCGATTTCATGCAGATGTTAGGGGTGCGCGGCATCAACGTCATCGGCACGGGCATCGACGTGGAGATCCTCAAACGCTGCCGCGCCTCGAAGGTGCTGCGCGGAAAATTTCAGTACATCGTCAGCCTGATCGTCTCGCTGTTCAAATATAAAAATTATAAGATGCGCAGCGTATGCAACGGTCAGGAACGCGACCACAGCGCGCTCATCGCCTGCATCGGCAACGGCAGGCAGATCGGCGGCGGCATCCGCATGTGTCCGCAGGCGTCGCTCGACGACGGGCTTCTGGACTTCGTCGTCTGCAACGACGTGAAAAAGGCGCACATTCCCGCCGCATTCATGAAACTGATGAAGGGGAAGATCCTCGAAGAGGATTTCACCTTCTTCGAACGGTGCGAACAGGTGGAAGTCTTCCCCGAAAAAAAGCTCACCGTGCAGGTGGACGGGGAGCTGTACGAAGATCTGCCCTTCAAAGTGGAGATCGTAAGAGGCAAATTGAAGATGTACCGCGCGTGACGCGCTTTCGCGCAAAGGAGGCAAAATGGAATACGTCTATCTTCTGATGCTCGTGGGGCTCGTCATCGCGCTCTGTATCTTCATCAACCGCATCACGGATAAACTCAAAGTGCCGTCGCTGTTGCTCTTTATCGGTTTGGGCATGGTCTTCGGCGTAGCGTTCCGCGTCGCCGGGCTCGGCAACTTCACCGATTACGACCTCGGCAACGTGGTCTGTTCCATATGTCTCGTTTTCGTCATCTTTTACGGCGGCTTCGGCACGAACTTCAAGGAAGCCCGCCCCGTTGCGGGCAGGGCGCTGCTTCTCTCCTTCGCGGGCACCGCGCTCACGGCGGGGATCGTGGGCGTGTTCGTGTACTTTCTGTCTTCGATTCTGCCCTTTTTCCCTTCTCTGGGCTGGGCGGAGAGCATGCTGATCGGTTCGGTCATTTCGTCTACCGACGCCGCCTCCGTCTTCAATATCCTGCGCTCGCGCAGGCTGAACTTAAAATATGGCACGTCATCATTGCTGGAAATGGAATCGGGCTCCAACGACCCCACCTCTTATATGCTCACCGTGGTATTTACCGCCGTGCTCGCCGCACAGAACGGTATTGCGGGCGCGTCGTCTATGGGGGCGGGGGAGATCGTCGGCATGCTCTTTTCGCAGGTCGGTTTCGGCGCGATCTTCGGCGCGGCGCTCGGCTTTCTGGCGATCCTCATACTCAAAAAGTTTTCCTTCAACATGGGGCAGGGCGGCACCATCTTTATCCTTGCCATAGGGCTCATGACGTACGCGCTCCCTTCCGTGCTCGGCGAGCTTACCGGCGTTTCGGCGCTTGCGGGCAACGGCTATCTCGCGGTGTACCTGTGCGGCATCATGATCGGGAACGCCCGCATTCCGCAAAAGAGAGACTGCGTGCGCTTTTTCGACGCGCTCACGAACGTGGCGCAGATGATGATCTTTTTCCTGCTCGGCCTTTTGGCGACGCCGGAAGATCTCATCAAGCCCGCCGTGCTCGCGCCCGCCCTTCTGATCTTCGTATTCATGACGGTCATCGCCCGCCCCGCGGCGGTCACGGCGCTCCTCGCGCCCTTCCGCGCAAAGCTCAATCAGATCGGCGTTGTGAGCTGGGCAGGGCTGCGCGGGGTCGCGTCCATCGTGTTTGCCGTCTACGCCATGTCTGCGCTGGGCGTTTCGGAGCCCGGCGACGCGCTCCCGTACGATCTGTTCAGCATCGTATTTGTCATCGTCATCGTATCCATCGCCCTGCAAGGGTCGCTGCTGCCCCTCATGTCGAAAAAACTGCACATGCTCGGGGATAACGACAACGTTCTGCGCACATTTACCGACTATCAGGAGGAAAGCGACGTATGCTTCGTAAAAGTGCGCGTGGGCGAAAATCACCCCTGGTTCGGCAAAAAGCTCCGCGAGGTGGTCATGCCCAAGGAATTTCTCGCCGTGCTCATCATAAGGGGAGAGGACACCATCGTTCCCGGCGGGGATACGGTCATTCTGGGCGGAGACGTCATCGTTACCGCGGCGCCCGAGTTTGAAAACCGTGACGAATTCGGCATGTATGAAGAATACATCGGCAAAAATCATCCCTGGGCGGGCAAGGCGGTATACGAGCTTTCCCTCCCGCGCGGCACGCTCATCGTGATGATCAAGCGCAAAAAAGAAACGCTCGTTCCCAACGGCTCCGCCGTCATACAGGAGGAAGACGTGCTCGCCATGATCAAACTGCGCGACAGGGAAGACAGACGCGCGTCGGAAAACGCGGAAGAACGCGTCTGACGGCTGTCGGAACACGGCTGGCAGTCTTGCGCAAACGATGTGCGGCTTAGCGGAATGTGTCGGCGGTTGCCGCAAAAATTATAAGACAGGCGGCGCCCGATCTTCGGGCGCCGCCTGCTATATGATAGCGTGTTGAAATGTAGGATCGCCGCTGTGCGGCGCTTGTGTCCGCATCTTTTGCGCGGGAGCGCTTTACGCTTGGGAAAGCCGCACGCAGGCGCCCGTTTCGGCGTCCTGGTACATCATCCAGTAGCCTTTTCCGTCCAGATCGAAGA
>CALVSU010000017.1 GCA_944359385.1 uncultured Clostridia bacterium
AGCCCCGCCGCGGGATCCGCTTTTTCATGATCGACGAGGAGCAGAAAGAAAGAACGGACTGCATATTCTTCGCAAAGGCGGAAAAGTTCATCCTCCCCGACCCGCGCGGGATCGTACGCGATCGTCCCGTCCGCCGAAAAACCGCAGACATAGTAAAAACCTCTGCCCGCGGGAATTGCCGCGAGCCGTTTGCCTTCTGCATTATATGCGAGCGTCTCAAAAGATGTTATGCCCAGAACGGGTTTTCCGAGCGCCGCGGCAAGGCCCTTCGCCGCGGAAACGCCGATGCGGATGCCCGTGAACGAGCCCGGCCCCGTCACCGCCGCAAAAAAATCGCACGCTTCGGGGGAAAGGCCCGCCTTTTGCATGGTCTCTTCGATCGCCGACATCAGCCGCACCGAATGCTGCATCCCGCATTTCGGTTCAAAAAAAACCTCCGTCTGCCCGCCCTTCGAAGCGATGACGGTGAGATATTCGTTCGACGTATCTATGGCAAGAAAATTTTTCATTCCGCAACGATCTCCCTCGTGTTTGCGTCCAGTTTGCGTATCATCACCGTTTTGCAGTTTTCGGGAAGAACGTCGGCGATGTTTTCCGACCATTCTATGACACAGATCCCTCCCGCAAAAAAGTAGTCGGTAAGCCCGAGCGCTTCCGCCTGCGCTCCGTTTTTCAGCCGATAGCAATCGTAATGATAGAGAACGCCGTCGTAATCATTCATATAAGCATAGGTGGGACTCGTGATCTCGTCTTCGATGCCCAGCCCCTTTGCCAGCCCCTTGACGAAGACGGTCTTGCCCGCGCCCATCTCCCCTTTCAGGAGAACGACGTCACCCGCACGGAGCGTTTTCGCATACTTTTCGGCATATTCCATTGTCTGTTCGGGGGTCTTCGCGATCATGAACTTCCTCACAATAAAAACGGGAAAGGCGCTCTCTGCGCCTCTCCCATTATAATATAACCGTCAGGATTTTGCAATTAAAAATCAAAACTTATTCAAAAGGCGGGAAATTCTCTTGTATACGAGAAGGGTCACGCCCGACGCGATCAGACAGCGCAGAAGGTTGAACGGAAGCACGGACAGAGGCAGATAATATGAATAGAAATTCTCCCGCGTGCAGTTTTCGAACAGCCCCGTCATCATGCCGGCGATCGCGTCCAGCCCGCCGAACATCTCTGCATACGCGGGGATGATGACAAAACGGTTGGTAAGGAGCGAACTTCCGACCGAGCACAGCGTGCCGACGGCGAGCGCGACAAGCGCGCCTTTGAAAGAGCGGTGATATTTGTAGACGAGCCCCGCGGGAACGACGAAGGTCAGTCCGCAGAACAGGTCGGACAGGTCGCCGACAAACCCCGATCCCGTGCCCTGGATGAGCAGTTTCAGAAGGAGCTTCACGACGACGATGATGCTTCCCGCCACGGGACCGAGCGCAAACGTGCCGACAAGGGCGGGGATATCCGCAAAGTTGAGTTCCAAAAAGGAAGGGAAGAGGAAGGGAAGCGGGATTCGCACCAGCTGCAGGATGGTCGCGAGCGCCGCAAACAGCCCGATCTTCGCGATGTTGGATGCGGAAAAGAACTTTCTTTTCTTTACCGCACCGAGCTTCTCCCCTTCCGCGGCAGGAAGGTTTGCCTTTTCCTCTGCAAGCGCCGAAGGAATGCCCTCTTCGCTATGTAACGCCATGTTTTCCTTTGCCAATTCTTTTTCCATAAAAAAACACCTCGAAAAAATATTTTCAAGGGGCTTAAAAAGAAGAAGTGCCCCGCATGTCAATGCGGGGCGATTTTCTGAAATTTGCCGCACGCCTTTTACGCGCGCGAAAATCCCGAAAAAACATTCTTTTCCTGTCCGGACTGTACCGTCGGTACGGGAATTTCACCCGTTCAGAGGCTTGACGCCTGTCGCAGACTTTGACTGCCGGTGGGGAATTTCACCCCGCCCCAAAGAATCTTTCTGAAATTGTCTGTATTATAATACGAAAAATGCGGGATGTCAATCGTTTCGAAGCTGCAAACTTGAAACATTACAGCCAAATTTTTTCCATCCAAAAGCCGCCTCTTTACTGCACGTCATTCGCGTAGAGCGGATATTTCTCGCAGAGTTTTTTCACCTCCGCGCGCACGAAATCGAACGCGCCCTCTTTCTCGGCGATGATCTTGGAGATGAGCTGCGCGACTTTTCTCGCGTCCTCTTCCTTAAAGCCGCGCGAAGTGATGCTCGGCGTCCCGATACGGATGCCGCTCGTGATGAACGGACTCGTCTCTTCGAACGGAATGGTGTTTTTGTTCACGGTGATGTTCACTTCGTCGAGCATTTTTTCCAGCTCTTTGCCCGTCATGTTCTTGTCGCGCAGATCGACCAGCATGAGGTGGTTGTCCGTGCCGCCCGAAACGAGGCGCACGCCGCATTTTTTGAACTCGTCCGCCATCGCCGCCGCGTTTTTCACGACCTGCGCCTGATATTCCTTGAAGGCGGGAGAAAGCGCTTCTTTGAACGCGACCGCCTTGCCCGCGATCACGTGCATCAGCGGGCCGCCCTGCATACCGGGGAAGACCGCCTTGTCGATCGCCTTCGCGTACTGCTCTTTGCACATGATGACGCCGCCGCGGGGGCCTCTGAGCGTCTTGTGCGTGGTCGTCGTCACGATGTCCGCATACGGCACGGGCGAAGGGTGCAGACCCGCCGCCACAAGCCCTGCGATGTGCGCGATGTCTACCATGAGATAGGCGCCGACTTTATCGGCGATCTCGCGCAGGCGCGGGAAATCGATGATGCGCGGATACGCCGACGCGCCCGCCACGATCATTCTCGGCTTATTTTCGACGGCGAGCCTTTCCAGCTCGGCGTAATCGATGCGCTCGTCCTCTTTGGAAACGCCGTAAGGCACGATCTTGAAATATTTGCCCGAAATGTTGACGGGAGAACCGTGCGTCAGGTGTCCGCCGTGGGAAAGGTTCATGCCCAGAATGGTATCGCCGGGGTTGAGCAGGGCAAAATACACGGCGGTATTCGCCTGCGCGCCGCTGTGCGGCTGTACGTTGGCATGATCGCACCCGAACAGCTGTTTGCAACGCTCGATCGCGAGATTTTCCACGATGTCGACATACTGACAGCCGCCGTAATAGCGTTTGCCGGGCAGACCCTCTGCATATTTGTTGGTGAGGTGGGAACCCACCGCCGCCATCACCGCGGGAGACACGAAGTTCTCGCTGGCAATGAGTTCTATGTTGTTTCTCTGGCGCCCGAGTTCGAGATCCATTGCTTCGAATACTTCGGGATCGGCTTTTTTGACTGTCGTAAGATCGATCATGACATTTTCTCCGATGTGATTTTATTCTACCCGATCATTATAACGCAAAATTTCTTTTTTTTCAAGAAAAACGCACGCCGCCGCGCAAATAATTTTGCGCGGCGGCGCAGAACGTACTCTTGATCGCATTTCCGCCGCACGATACGGGCATTTTCAGCTTTTATCGCACGGGGATCTTCCGCTTATTATCTTCTCTGCAATTTCAGTCTTTTTTCTTCTCGGCGGCGTATTTATAGCGCAAAATCTTCTCTTTCGCGGAAAGGACGTTGGCGACCTCGGGCACCTCGAAAACGCCTCGTCCCGTCCTGATGCGCAAAATGCCCTGGCGGTTGTCGCGAGGCAGAATGCCGCCCTCTGCGTCCTTTATTTCGGAGAGATCCAGGCAGACATACGTTTTCTTTTTGTACTGATAGACATAGAGAAGCTCCCCTTCCGCGTAGACGAGCGCGTCGGGCATCTTTTTATGTACGGCATAAAACACGAAGGCATACGCAGCGAGCGCCGCCGCAAAGACTGCCATCACACACCCCAGCAGGATGTAGCCGTATCCTCTCTGCGCGTTGAGCACCGCGCTCAGCCCCGCCAGGGCTGCGAGCACGCACAGGATCGCCCCGAAAACGACCATTCGCTTTTCGGACGGTTTCTTTTGTGCCACGACTTCCCGTAAATTCATTTCTTCGTGCATCTTTTCTCCTCTGCGAACATTTTTCCGTCAGATCGATTTTATAAGCCGCACCGCCGCACGATCGGTGCGGCGGTACGGTCATCTTTTTTCTCCGAAAAACGGCGCATAAACGCAGTTTTGCAAAGATCGTTCAGATATACTTTTCGACGAACTCTTTCATCGCGTCTTTGGGTGCAAATCCGACATTCTTGCCCGCCGCCTCGCCGTCTTTGAACACCATGACGCAGGGGATGCTCATGATGGAATATTCGCGCGCGAGATCGGGATTGTCGTCCACGTCGATCTTCACAAATTCCGCTCTTCCTTCATATTCTTCCGACAGCGTGTCCATCACGGGCCCGAGCATACGGCAAGGGCCGCACCACGTCGCGTAAAAATCCACGACGAGCGTCTTTTTGTCCTTCATCGCAGCTCTGAAAGCCGCACCGTTAAATTCCTTCACCATCTGTTTTGCCCTCCTCTTCTTCGTTGGTTTTAGTATTGCATATTTCGACGACTTCCATTCCGAAGCCGCGTGATTTCGATAGCATCTTATCCGCCGCAAAGACCGCGGCAAATCCGAGCGCCAGTCCCGCCAGACAAAAGACAGCCATCCAAAGCTCTCTTTCAAAGCAGAGCGCGCCGACGGCGACGCCGATACCCGCCATGATCACGGGCACGATATATACGATGAACGACGCAAGCGCGCGGTGATCCTTTTCGCAGGCGACGATCACCTCGTCACCCGCCTTCGCGCCCGCCGTATTGAGCGCTTTGACCTTCACGCGGCTCTTGCCGTTCCTGAACGCGCACGCCTTGCAGGCGTCGCACTCGGGCGTTTTCACGATCTGCAACACGGCGATCCTGCCCGCCGTCTTCACGACTTCGGCGCGTTCCTTCATTGCAGTTTCTCTTTAAGATATGCCGCGACCTCTTCCGCTTTCACGTTTTCAGAAGATGAGTCGGACATATCCTTCACGGTATATTCGCCGCTTTCCAGCTCGTTCGAACCGATGACGACGACAAAGCGCGCGCCGATCTTGCCCGCATATTTGAACTGCGCTTTTACAGAGCGGGCGGCGTGATCGATCTCGGCGGAGACGCCCGCCCTGCGAAGCGCGTCCGCCAGCGCAAACGCCGCCTTGCGCCCCTCTTCGTCCAATCCCGCAACATAGACGCCGACGGGATCTTCCGCGGGCACCGTCTTGCCCGTATTTTCGAGCAGAAGGAGCATACGCTCGATCCCGCTCCCGAACCCGACTGCGGGGACGGAAGGCCCGCCCAGATTTTCGATGAGCGTGTCGTATCTGCCGCCGCCGAGCACCGTTCCCTGCGAGCCTATGTTCGTGGAGACGAATTCGAAAACCGTCTTCGAATAATAATCCAGCCCGCGCACGAGCTTGGGATTGAGCCTGTATTTCACGCCGCACGCGTCGAGAATGCTTTTGAGCTTTTCGAAGTGTTCACGGCACTCGTCGCAGAGAAAATCCACCGTTTTGGGCGCCCCTTCGTTGATCGCGGAGCAGGCTTCTTCCTTGCAGTCGAGAATGCGGAGCGGATTTTTATCGAACCGCGCCCTGCAGGTGTCGCACATCTCGGAAAGGTGCGGGCGCAGATATTCTTTGAGCGCTTCGTTGAACTTCGGGCGGCAATGTTTGCAGCCGATGCTGTTGAGGTTGAGTTCGACCCCTTCCGCGCCGAGCGCGGCGATGTAATCGCGCGCGAGCAAAATGACCTCCGCGTCCGTCTCCGCGCCCTTTCCGCCGAAGATCTCCACGCCGAACTGGTGATGCTCGCGAAGCCTTCCCGCCTGCGGCCGCTCATAGCGGAACACGGGGGTGATATAGTACATTTTGAGGGGCAGAACGCCGCTTGCGAGCCCGTTTTCGATAAACGAACGCACGACGCCCGCCGTTCCCTCCGGCTTCAGAGTGATGCTCCTGTCGCCCTTGTCGAGAAACGTGTACATCTCTTTGTTGACGATGTCCGTCGTATCGCCCACGCCGCGCAGAAAAAGCTCGGTATGCTCGAACACGGGCGTGCGGATCTCCCGCAGTCCGTATAAAGCGGCGATCCGCCTTGCATTGTTCTCGACAAAATGCCATTTATATGCCTCGGAAGGGAGCACGTCTTTCGTACCCTTGGGAATGTTGATCATAAAAACTCCTATATCCTTGTTCACACTTTCCTCGTGCAAAGGCACTGCGGAAAGTCGTGATTTTGAGAGACAACCGCCGTTCACCGACACAAGGTCGGCTCTGCGGCGTTTTTCTCTCTGCGAAAATTTTTAGGGGCTTACCTATTATAGCAATTTTCGCATTCACTCTTTTTCGGCAAGCCGCAAGTATGCGGAAAATTGTGTGCGCTTTTTGAAAAGCGTGGTTTTCAAACGCGCCTTAAATTATTTAAATAATAAATCGCGCAAGGGAAATCGCAATTTTCCGCAGCGCACCCCTATTTGGCAACGCTTTGCCTTACGGGAAGAGGGTGAATTTGCGCCCTTGTATATTATGTGTGCCCTTATAAAGGGCGCAAAGAGCGGAGAAAACGCCGTCAGCCGTAAGGCGCGCGGCGGTGTCGCCCTAAAATTCACGGAAAATCGCAGGCGTCAGCTCGCCGAGATTTTCGTGAATATCTTATAACACGTATTTTTTCAGATCTCTGTTTTTAATGATTTTTTCGAGGTGCTCGTCGACGTATTTTTTGTCGATGGTCACCTCTATGGTCGGATAATCCCCGCCCGCATTGAAGGAAATATCTTCGAGCAGGTATTCCATGACCGTATGCAGACGGCGCGCGCCGATATCTTCGCTCGTCGCGTTCATGTCCTCGGAAATGGCGGCGATCTCCTCGATCGCGTCGTCGGTGAATTTGAGATCGATGTTGTCCACGCCGAGAAGTTTGCCGTACTGCGTCGTGATCGCGTTTTTCGGCTGGGTGAGGATCTTGACAAAATCCTCCTTCGTAAGGCTTTCCAGCTCCACGTTGATGGGGAAACGCCCTTGCAATTCGGGGATGAGGTCCTCTACTTTGGAGATATGGAACGCACCTGCGGCAATAAACAGGATGAAATCCGTCTTGACCGCGCCGTATTTGGTCATGACGGTGCAGCCCTCGACGATGGGGAGAATGTCGCGCTGAACGCCCTCTCTCGACACGTCCGCGCCGCCCTGGTTGGCTTTGCCCGCGATCTTATCGATCTCGTCGATGAAGATGATGCCCTGCTCTTCCGCGCGGGCAAGCGCCTCGGTCTGCACGCTGTCGTCGTCGATGAGTTTCTCCGATTCCTCGTTGATGATCTGCTGCATCGCCTGTCTGACGGTCATTTTGCGGCGTTTTTTCTTTTTGGGAAGCATATCGCCGAAGATGCTGCCGATATTGATCTCGGCTCCGCCCGGGACGATCTCCATGCTCTTGGGCGCGTCGACCACTTCGATCTCGATCTGCGTATCGTTGTATTTGCCCTCGCGCAGTTCGTCGAGAAGTTTTGCGTCGAACACTTCCTTTGCAAGCTCTCCCCTCTCTCCTTTTTTGAGTTCGGAGAGGATCCCTACGATCTTTTTCTCGGCGACCCCTTCCGCCTTGACGGCGACCTCTTTCATCTTCTCCTCGCGCACGAGGCGGATAGAGCACTCCACGAGATCGCGGATCATGCTTTCGACGTCTCTGCCGACGTAGCCGACTTCGGTATACTTGGTCGCTTCCACTTTGATGAAAGGCGCTTTGACGAGCTTCGCGAGACGCCTTGCGATCTCCGTTTTTCCGACGCCCGTAGGGCCTTTCATGATGATGTTTTTAGGCGTGATCTCCTCGCGGTCCGCTTCGGAAAGCCTGCTCCTTCTGTAACGGTTGCGAAGGGCGATCGCGACGGCGCGCTTCGCCTTGTCCTGCCCGATGATGTATTTATCTAATTCGTTTACGATCTGTCTGGGTGATAAACTCATAAAAGTTCTCCTTTCCGCGCGGTTTTCCCTTGCGGGTCGATGCCCGCATAAGACGACGCGGCATAATACACGGCGCGGTTATACCGTTTCCACGACGATGTGATCGTTCGTGAACACGCAGATCTCGCTGGCGATCTTCAGCGCCTTATACGCGATCTCTTCCGCGGGATATTCGGTCTCCTGCACGAGCGCACGCGCCGCCGCGAGGGCGTAGTTCCCGCCGCTCCCGATCGCGCAGACGCCGCCGTCCGGCTCGATGACTTCGCCGCTGCCGCTGACGATGAGCAGCATATCCTTGTCGGCGACGATCATCATCGCTTCCAGTTTTCTGACCATCTTGTCGTTGCGCCAAAGCTCCGCAAGCTCTACCGCCGAACGCATCAGATTGCCCGAGAACTTGTTGAGCATCCCTTCGAAACGCTCGGACAGGGAAAACGCGTCCGACACCGACCCTGCAAAGCCCAGAACGACCTTGCCGCCGTAGATCCTGCGCACTTTCACCGCATTGTTTTTGAATACGACCGATTCGCCCATGGTGACCTGTCCGTCGCCCGCGATCGCCGTTTTGCCGTCCTTTTTGACGGCGCATATCGTTGTACCTCTGAATTCAGGCATGATTGTGCTCCTTAAAAATATATTGACCGCCCCGCGGCCTTTTTCACATTCCGCAAAGGTCCTCTTCCGTCCGCGCAAAAGTCCCGCGCATGATCTCCAGAGACCTCTCCGCAAATCTCTTCTTTTTGATCGCCTTGTCGCGGATCTCTTCCCCGAGGGGGCTGAGAACGCCGTAATTTGCGTTCATCGGCTGGAAGTCTGCGTTCGGCGCGGAAATATACGCCGCGAGCGCGCCGATCACCGTGCGCGTGTCCGCAGGCAGGCTCTCTTTGCCGAAAAGTTTGCGCGCGCAGTTGACTGCCGCCCAAAGCCCGCTCGCCGCGCTTTCCACATATCCCTCGACGCCCGTCATCTGCCCCGCAAAAAAGACCTTCCCGTCTTCTTTGAGAGAATAATCGGAAGAAAGGATATGCGGCGCGTTCAGAAATGTATTTCTGTGCATGACGCCGTAACGCAGAAATTCTGCGTTTTTCAGCGCGGGGATCATGGAAAACACCCTCTTTTGTTCGGGAAATTTGAGATTTGTCTGAAACCCCACGAGATTGTATGCCGTCCCTTCGCAATTTTCCTTGCGAAGCTGCAGCACGGCGTAAGGTCTTCTGCCGTCCGCGTCGTACAGTCCGACGGGTTTGAGCATCCCGAACCGCAGGGTGTCTTTCCCGCGCGAAGCCATGATCTCCACGGGCATACAGCCGTCGAACACGTCGCGCTTGTCGAAATCGCGCACCACGGCGCGCTCCGCACCCGTCAGCGCGTCTACGAACGCCTCGTATTCCTCTTTGTTCATCGGGCAGTTGACGTAATCCCCTTCCCCTTTCCCGTAACGGTCGGCGGTGAAGGTCTTTTCATAGTCTATGCTCGAAGCCGAAACAATAGGCGCGGCGGCGTCGTAAAAAAACAGATTGCCGCCGAAACGTTCGGCGAGCCGCGCGGCAAATTTCTCGCTCGTCAGAGGCCCCGTCGCGACGATGGCAAAACCCTCTTCGGGGATATCCTCCTGCTCGGCGCAGACAAAGCGGATGTTTTTTTGCGCGTGCAGCTTTTCCGTCACATACGACGAAAACGCGTACCTGTCCACGGCAAGCGCGCCGCCCGCAGGGACCCTCGTCGCGTCCGCCGCCTCGATGACCAAAGACCCGAAAACGCGCATCTCCTCTTTGAGAAGCCCGCAGGCGTTGCCGTACACGTCGTTGCTCTTTAAAGAGTTGCTGCACACGAGTTCGCACAGATTTTTGTCCGAATGGGCAGGCGTGAATTTCTGCGGCTTCATTTCGACGAGCGTCACGCCGATCCCGTGCGACGCAAGATAATACGCCGCCTCACAGCCCGCAAGCCCGCCGCCGATGACTTTTACGCCCGCTTCCTTCTCCATGCTCCCTCCGTTTGGCAATCCGTCTTCGCGAATGTTAGCACTCTCAATAAAATAGTGCTAAATTTATTATATACGCAACTTTTCCGCCTGTCAAGAAAATTTCGGCAGGAAAGAAAAAAAATCGGTGAAAAGACCGCGACGGGAAAATGAACGCGCCACGCTCAGACGTTCCCGTCGCCGATATCTTTTACGGATGTGTTCTTTTCTTTGCCGTCCTCTTCCTTGCTCTCCTCGGCAAAGTCGCAGGACGAACAGCGGACGGTCTTTCCCTTTTTGACGAGGTACTTGCCGCATTTGGGGCACTTCCCGCCCGTGGGGAGATCCCAGCTCATGAATTTACAGGAAGGATAGCGCGAACAGCTGTAATAGATCTTGCCCGCCTTGCTCTTCATGCGTTCGGCAGGCGCGCCGCAGACGGGGCAGGTGCCCGCAAGCTCGGCGATGCGCTTATTCGTGCCGCATTTGACGCAGTTTAAATATTTTCCGTATCTGCCCGTGCGGTAGATCATCTTTTCCCCGCATTTAGGGCAGGGAACGTCGGACATTTCGCTCTCGAAAGGCAGAATGGTCGAACATTCGGGATAATTGGGGCAGGCGAGGAATTTTCCGAACTTGCCGCTCTTGACCACCATGTTCGCGCCGCATTTGGGGCATTTCGTCTCGGAGATCTCCGCGCCCTCGCTCTTGATGTTGGAGCAGGCGGGATAATTGGAGCAGGCGAGATAACTGCCGTAGCGCCCCGTCTTTCTCACCATGGGATGCCCGCATTTGTCACATACGATGTCGGTCGGCTCCGCGCCGTCGTTGGCGGCGAAGACGAGTTTTTCCGCAAACGGCGGGTAAAAATCGGCGATGATCTTGTGCCAGTCGGCGCCGCCGTCCTCGATGTCGTCGAGACGGTCTTCCATCTTCGCCGTGAACCCGACGTCCATGATATCGGTAAAATATTTTAAAAGAAGGTCGGTGATCTTATAGGCGACCTCCGTCGGCACCATATATTTCCCGTCTTTGGTGACGTATTTTCTCTTGTTCAGAACGGAGATGATGGACGCATATGTGGACGGGCGTCCGATCCCCTTCTCTTCCATCGCCTTGACGAGGGAAGCGTCCGTATAGCGCAGGGGCGGCTTGGTGAATTTCTGTTCGGGCAAAAGGCGGATAAGGTCAACCTCTTCCCCTTCTTTGAGCGCGGGAAGAAGCTTTGCGTTCACGTCCTCGTCGTCCTCTTTTTTCACCGCCTCCTGATAGACGGCGGTAAAGCCCGCAAATTGCAGCGTTTTGCCGCTCGCCTTGAAGGTATAGCCGCTGTTGTCTATTTTGATCTGTACGCTGTTATAGACCGCTTCGCTCATCTGCGAGGCAATAAAGCGTTCATAGATGATCTTGTATACGTTGTAATGCTTTTTGTCGAGGGAACCTTTCAGGCTCTCGGGCGTGCGGGTGATGTCGATGGGACGAATACACTCGTGCGCATCCTGCGCGTCCTTTTTCGACTTATAGAAATTGGGCTTTTCGGGCACATATTCCTGCCCGTATTTTTCGGCGATGAAGGCGCGCGCCTTCGCCTGCGCTTCGGAAGACACGCGGACGGAGTCGGTACGGATGTACGTGACGAGCGCGATGTGCCCTTCCGCCTCGGTGTCGACGCCCTCATAGAGATGCTGGGCGACGAGCATGACTTCGGGCGAAGTCATGCCGAACTTGTTGGACGCGTCCTGCTGGAGGGTGCTGGTCGTGAAGGGTGCAGGCGCGTGCGATTTTGCGACGCTCTTTTTGATCTCCCTGACGATATACGGCTTGCCGTCGATCGCGGCGAGCACTTCGTCCGTCTCCTCCTTGCTCGAAGGCTTGAACTTTTTGCCCGCCTTCTCGGAGAGGAGCGCCTTGAAAGGAGCGTATGCCTTGGGTTTGTCCTGCAGTTCCGCGTTGACGTTCCAGTATTCTTCGGGAACGAACGCCTGTATCTCCCGTTCCCTGTCGACGATCAGCCGAAGCGCTACCGACTGCACGCGCCCCGCGGAAAGCCCCGACTGGATGCGCTTGCACAGCAGCGGGGAAAGCTTATAACCCACAAGCCTGTCGAGCACACGGCGCGCCTGCTGCGCGTCTACGAGGTTATAATCGATGTCGCGCGGGTTTTTCAGCGCGTTGGTGACCGCCGTCGGAGAGATCTCGTTGAATTCGATGCGATAGTTCTTGCCGTCTTTGAGTTTGAGAACGTTTTTCAGGTGCCAGGAGATCGCCTCGCCTTCGCGGTCCGGGTCGGTCGCGAGATAGACGTTGTCCGCCTTCGCCGCTTCATCCGTCAGCCTCTTGATGACCGCCTTCTTTTCGGGCGTCACGATGTAGGTCGGCTCGAAATTGTGTTCGATGTCCACACCCAGCCTTTTTTCGGGAAGATCGCGCACGTGCCCGCCCGAAGCGTCCACCTTGTATTTCCCTTTCAGATATTTCGAGATCGTTTTCGCCTTGGAAGGCGATTCGACGATGATCAGATCCATAAAAACACCTCAGATATTCATTCAAAACAACACAGGCAATCCCTTACAAAAACACGCACAGATAAAACAACGCACACGATCTGCTACGAAAACGCGCGCAGATAAACAACACGGGCCATCCCTTACAAAAACACGCAGAGGACTCCGCTCACGGTCTTCGGATCGCGGCATAGCGGTTGCCGCCGCAGGAGACGACCGCCTTTTTCATTTCAAGCATGGTCAGACAGACCTGCACGGAAGAGACGGAAAGCCCCGCCTTTTCGGCGATCGCGGAAATATGCGTGGGCGTTTCACCGATGGCGGAAAGCGCCTTTTTTTCGTTTTCCGTCAGCTCTATCTCCTCTTTTTCGGTCAAGTTTATACCAAAAGCGGAGGTAATGTCAACTAATTCTTCCGTCAATTTCGCGTATTCTTTGATCAGGCGGTTGCAGCCCGCACCCGTCCGCGAGCCGATTCCGTAGGGAAACGCGAACACATCTCTGCCGTACTCATAAGCGAGGCGCGCCGTGATGCGCGTGCCGCTTTTCTCTCCGCCCGACACGACGAGCACGCCCTCCGAAAGCCCCGCGATGATGCGGTTGCGCGCGGGAAAAAGATACGGCTCCGATTTGCGGGAAGGAATATATTCGCTGACGAGCAGTCCGTTTTTGGCGATCTTCTTCAAAAGATCTCTGTTGACTGCGGGGTAAACGTGGTCCAGTCCGTATGCAAGAACAGAAATGATTTTGCCGCTTTCCAGCGCTCCCCTGACCGCGGCGGTGTCTCCGCCCTCGGCGATCCCCGTGACGATCGCAAAACAGCGGCTCAGCCCGCGCGAGATCTCTTCCGTCCTTGCGAGGATGTCGGCATCCGTCTTTCTCGAACCGACGATGGCAAATTTGCGTTCGGAGAGCAGACGCACGTTTCCCCTGCAATACAGCACGAGGGGCGGATCGGGGATATTGCGCAGCGCCTCGGGATAGTGTTCAGAAAAACAGGTCACGCAGACGATCTCTTTCTTCTCATACGACGCAAGAAGTCCTTTCATGTAGTCTGCGCTGTCCAGACTGGAAAGCATCTTCTCAAAGACTTTCCCCGCCGCGCCCTCTTCGTGCGGCAAAAGCGCTTCCGCGCGCTCCGCGAGAAGATACGGGTCTTTCGCCGCGCGCAAAAGCGCCGCTTTCTTCGCGTAGTCGAGCGGAAAACTGTCCAGCCAGATCATCGCTTTTTCTTCTTTCGTATATCCCATAATCCTTCCAAAACAAGTACGGCGCCCCGTTTATCCTGTCGGCCACCTCGCAAAAGGGCGCGCCGCTGGCTTTTCCCTTGTCGGCTCCCTTGCAAAAGGGCGCGCCGACCCCTTTTATCCTGTCAGCCTTTCGCAAACGGGCACGCCGACCGCAGTTATCCTGTCAGTCTTTCGCAAACGGGCGCGCCGACTGCGGTTTTGCCTTTCGGTCAGCCCATATTGTCGTATCTTCTGTATGACACGGCTTCCAAAATATGCTCGGGGCGTATCTGTTCCGCGCCTTCCATGTCCGCGATCGTCCGCGCGACTTTGATGATGCGAGACCTTGCCCGCGCCGAAAGTTTCAGGCTTTCGAAAGACATCCTGAGAATGTTCTCGCATTCTTTGCTCAGCGCGCAGAAGGCTTTGAGTTCCCTCTCGCCCATATCGGCGTTGGTGCGCGTATCGGTAAACCTCTCTCTTTGTATCTCCCTTGCCCGTTCCACACGCTTTTTCACGACCTCGCTCTTTTCTTCGAGACAATCGCTCGCAAGATCGTCGTATTTGACCGAATCCACTTCCACCTGGATGTCGATGCGGTCGAGGAGCGGTCCGCTCAGACGGGAACGGTACTTGCGTATCGCCGCAGGCGTGCAGGTGCAGACCTTGTCCGCCGAACCGTAATTGCCGCAGGGACAGGGATTCATGCTCGCACAGAGCATGAAATTTGCGGGGAAAGTGACCGCGCCGCCCGAACGGGTGACGGTGATGACGCCGTCTTCGAGCGGCTGACGCAGCGCTTCGAGCGTGGAGCGGTGGTATTCGGGCAATTCATCCAGAAACAGGACGCCGTGGTGCGCAAGGCTGATCTCTCCGGGTTTGAGCGCGCGCGTTCCCCCGCCGCACATGGAAACGGTGGTCGCCGTATGGTGCGGGGTGCGGAAAGGCCGCTGATCGACGATGCCGCCCGATCCGAGAATGCCCGCAACGGAATGGATCTTGGTCACTTCCAGCGCCTCTTCGAAGGTCATGTCGGGCATGATGGCAGGGATACAGCGCGCGAGCATGGTCTTGCCCGTACCGGGCGGACCGATGAGCAGAATGTTATGCCCGCCGCTCACCGCGACTTCCAGCGCGCGCTTTGCCGTCGCCTGCCCTTTGACGTAAGCAAGATCGAACTTGCACGCTCCGCCGCCGCTCACATATTTCCCGACGGGCACGGGCGCCAGCGGCGCAAGCCCGCTCAGGTGATCGACGACCTCCCGAAGGCTCTTCGCCGCATACACCTCGATCCCCTCGATGTAGGAAGCTTCCGACGCATTTCCCGCGGGAAGGATGAACTTTCGAAATCCCGCCGCCTTCGCGGAGATGAGAAGAGGCAGGATGCCCGTCACGGACCGCAGTGCGCCGTCGAGGGCGAGCTCGCCCAAAAAGACGATGCCCGTGCAGTCGGCGGCAAGCTGTTCCGTCGCTTTGAGGATGCCCACCGCGATCGCCAGATCGAAGACGGAGCCTTCTTTCCGCACGTCGGCGGGCGCGAGATTGACGGTGATCTTTTGCAGGGGGAATTTCCTGCCGCTGTTTTTGAGAGCGGAACGCACCCGCTCGCGGCTCTCTTTGACCGCCGCATCGGGAAGCCCCACGAGCTCGTATGACGGTATTCCGTTGTTGATGTCCGTTTCCGCTTCTACGGGCACGCCGTCCAGCCCCGTGAGCGCAAAACTCGTCACTTTGGATAACATAATTCCCTCCCCTGAACCTTGTGCCGACACCCCGCCGCAGATCGCCGTTGACAGAACTTTGTCGACAAACTGCCGCCGACAAGACCCCGAAGCCCACAGCGATCGGAGCGCGGGCGCCCCTTGCAAAACAAATCGCCCCTTGCAAAACAAGACGCACGGACAAACCGTCCGCCAAAAAGGAAAACTCCGCGCGAGGCGGAATTTCTCTTTTGTCAGATACGGTAAAAACCGTTGTTTAAGAAGGTCGTCCAACCGAAGCAATATTTCGCCGCCGTCGCATGCAGAGGGAAGCAGAAAGTCATCGGCAGCATGAGCACGAACACGACCGCATAGACGATGAGAAGGGCAAACAATACCTTGACCGTCGCGTTCATTTTGATACCCAGCACGGAGGTCGCGCCGCTCTTGTCATGCACGTACGCCGTGTAGAAGGTGAGCGGGATAAATCCGATATAGAAGACGGAAAAGAGAAGGCTGTGCATCGCGCTCGCGTTCGCGGAAAAAGCATAGCTCAGAAGCGAAGTCACAAGCCCGAGCGCAAACACGGCATACGCGCGCAGGATGCGCGGGGAATATTCGGTCGCATACGCCCCGCTCTTTCCGCCCGTGGCGAGATACAGGATCACATACACGGTCATGAACAGGAACCCGACCAGTGCCGTGAGCATGACCGCCGTATTCATCTGCGCGTTGAGCGCGAGATAGCTGCTGCCTTCCGTCGCAGAAAAGAGAGTCGCCCCTTTCAGCCCGATGAGCCAGCCGAACGCGTTGGACGCGTTCGCCGACGTATATGAGGTGACATTGCTCACCGTAAAGCAGTCCCTGAGGGCGTACCAGACAATGGTAAAGATGCCGAGCACAGGCTTTTCGGGGTTCGCTTCGTAGAATTTCACATAACTGAAATAGGAAGCCAACGACGAGAGCAAGGTCACGATGACCGTCGCAAGCACAAACGAAGCGAAGAAGAACAGATACGCCAGTTTATTTTTATAGGCGCTCTGCGCCGCAAGCGCCGAAGACTGCTCTTCATATACGGCGATGTTCTCTTTCATGACCTCTTCGGAAGGCGCTTTGAGATTGCTTTCGCTCATCTCTTCGCGCAGTGCGCGCTCCTCTGCCGCCTGCGCCCTGTGCTGGCGCACCGCCCCGACGATGAACAGTACAACGACGCCCGCCGCCGCGATGACCGCTTTTGCGTCCAGCGCAAACGCAAACGCAAACGCGATCCCCGAAAAGAGAACTGTAAGCGCCGTCTTCACGGGATGATCGGCAGAAATGCCCTTCGCGCAGAATTTATACATAAAATAATAGGAAAGCAGGACGCAGAACGCTGTCATCGCGAAGGAAAGCCCCAGCCTTCCGACCGTGAGCGCAAGCCCGCCCGCCGCAAAAAGCCCTGCGAACAGGAGCCCGAACGCGTCGCTTCCGAAAAGTTCTTTGCCGAAGAAATACGCCAGCGCGACCAGCGCGGTCGCAAACAGAAGCGGAACGATGCGCAGTCCGAACGGACTCTTGCCGAACACAAGCACGCCCAAAGACATGAACAGGGAGGAAAGCGGACCCGAATCAGCGTCGATCTCATAGACGCTCCCCTCGTAGAACTGTCTGCCGAGAAAGATGTTGTCGATCTGCATCAGCGAATACGCTTCGTCCTGCGTGAAATTGGAATAAGTTGAATCCCCTTTGCGGACGCTGTGCTGGCTGTCGAGAAGGTTGACCGCGTCCTTCGGATTGACGCGGAAGGCGTCGCCCAGCGCGGGACGGCTGTCCCATCCCGAACCGTAAGCGGCTTTCGCCTCTTCCGTCGTGACGTATGCGGGAATGATCTTGCCCGCCGCGTCCACAAACACGACTTCGTTGACGAGCATTTCCGCTCCCGCTTCCATCTTGATGAGACGATAGGAAGTGGACAGCGCAGTCGTCTTGTTCTCCGCGTTTTCAAGGTCGGCAAAGCGAACCCAGTTGTAATTTGCGCCCGTAATGCCTTTGCCGCTCGAAGAATAGATGTTGCCGAACGTCTTGCTGCCGATCCTGTTCACGCTCGACCAGCTGATCGTAGACGCAGACGTGGAAGGAACGCTCGCATAGTTGAAAGTGACCGTCGTATCCGAGCCGACTTGCGTATAGACGGAGCCGATGTTGATCCAGATCTCGTCCAACCCCTTCCCGTCCTGATAATCCAAGTAGAAAACGACTGTGTCCGTCGATTCCGCCGTATCGGGTACGGCGCGGTACGCCTTGCCGGGCGCGTCGAAACCGCCGATCGTGCACGCCCCTATCACGAAAAACGCAAGCACGACAAAAAACGCCGCCTTTGCAAATTTCGAAAAGGAAGCGATCGTCTGCCTCAACCTGCGCTTTTTATTGTCTTTTACGATTTGACCAGTCATAAAACAACACCCATAAAAAATTCGTATATTCAATTATAGCGTAAAAATGCCGATATGTAAATCGTTTTTCTCAAAAATACCAAAAAACGA
>CALVSU010000018.1 GCA_944359385.1 uncultured Clostridia bacterium
TGACAGGCGCCGCAAGCGGCGCCTGTCAGGGCGCTTTGCACCGCGAATGCGTCCTCATAAATATGTGCCTGCACGCATACGGCGCATAAACAACGTCAACTCGTCCGCAATATGCGCCCGCACGCACGCGTTGCAGCTCTCCTGCCGAACCGTTTTACGTGCGCCGCTCAGTTCGGAAGCGCTTCGCAAAGACGCACGCACCGTTCAGTCCGAGAGTTCTCCGCAAGGTGCGCCGCAAAAGCAGAAAGCCGCGGGCTTCCCGTATTTTTCGGGAAGCCCGCGGCTTTTTTATTTCGTCCGAATCATAAAACGCCGTCAGGCAAAATAACGTTTTAACGCCTCTCTCCAGTCTCTGAAACGGTTGATGCCCAATGCTTTGAGCCGCGCGTTTTCGAGCACCGAATACGCGGGACGCTTTGCGGGCGTAGGATACTCTTCCGTCGTGCAGGGCAGGATCTCCGCTTTGAGCCCTGCAAGGCGGGCGATCTCGCAGGCGAATTCATACCACGTACAGACGCCCTCGCAAGTCGCATGAAAAACGCCCGTTTCCGTCCGCTCCGCCAGGAGAAGCATATGGTATGCGAGGTCTTCCGTGAACGTGGGCGAGCCGAACTGATCGTTGACGACGCGCATGCCGCCCCGTTCTTCGCAAAGCCTGATCACTGTTTTGAGAAAATTGTTCCCTTCTCTGCCGTACAGCCAAGCAGTGCGCATGACCGCGGTGTTTTTACAGGCGGCAAGCGACAAAATTTCGCCCTCGCGCTTCGTCCTGCCGTATGCGCCGAGCGGAGAGCACGCCTCCTCTTCGGTATATGCCGCGCCCTTCTCCCCGTCAAAGACGTAATCGGTGGAGACGAGGATATATCTTCCGCCCCTCTCCTGCATGGCGCGCGCGAGATTTTCCGCGCCCTGCGCGTTGATCTTATAGGCGATCTCCTCTTCCGACTCCGCCTTGTTCACGTTCGTGTATGCGGCGCAGTTGAAAATGAGCGAGATCTCCTTTCCTTTACAGAAAGACAGCACCGCCGCCCCGTCCGTGATGTCCAGTTCGTCCGCGTCGGTAAGGTAAAGTTTGTTTTCTTCCGTAAGGATGGACGGCGTGCCGAGCGGCGTCCTTTTTTCTTGAAAGTACCGCGCGAGCTGTGAGCCGAGCTGGCCTTTCGCGCCCGTTACGAGAATATTCATACTTTCGCCTCGCTTTTTTCGCCTTCTTCCTCTTCCTTTTTCGCGTTCACATCCAGGCCGTAATCGATGGGGCGCTGCAACGCGAACAGACCGCGCGTGATGAACACGACGGCGATCATCGCGATGACGCGCGATACGGAAAAGGAGAACTGATAATCGTTCACGGTGACGGTGAGCCCTGCGATACGGTCGCCCGCCTGTCCCTGCACGTCAAAACGGACGGAAAAGATGTGCCCGTCGACATAGGAATTCTTTTTGCTGCTCTGAAGGGTGACCGTCTTGTCTTCTTTGTCCGAATCGCACAGGGCGGTGAGCGACGCGACGTTCTGCGAGCTGAATTCCGCGCGGATGACGTTGAGCTCGTAATCCAGGCCCGCGAGCATGAAGGACGCCTCGGGCGCGGTGAGAACGATATCGCCGTTCTCGTCCAAAACACAGCCCGCGAACGCATCCGCCGCGAGGTCTTTCACCGTATACACTCTCGTTTCGTCCTGCCGCCAGCCGAGCTTTACGGTGATCGGTTTAAAATTGAACGCGCAGATTTCCAGCACGACGGCGAGCACCGCCACAATGAGGAAAAGCACGATCTCTTCCGCTATTTTATGTTTACTCATATGCAGCCTACTTAATATATTCCAGATATGCCCGCGTGACTTCTTTCGGATCGCCGTCCATGCGGATCTTGCCTCTGTCCAGCCAGATGCAGCGGTTGCAGATATCCACCGCCGTCTCCATGCTGTGCGTGACGATGACCATGATCTTGGCGACGTTGACAAGCTCTTTCATGCGGCGGGTCGCCTTGTCGATAAAACCCGCGTCGCCCGCGGCGAACACTTCGTCGAGGAGCAGGATGTCGGGCATGATCGCCGTCGAGGTGGAAAACGCGAGGCGCACGAACATACCCGAAGAATAATACTTCACTGGCATGTTCAGAAAATCCCCGAGCTCCGAAAAATCCGCGATCTCCCGCATTTTCGACTTGATCTCTTTGGGCGAAAGCCCGAGCATCAGCCCGCGCAGATACATATTGTCCCAGCCGTTCTGCTCCACTTCAAAGCCCGTCGAGAGCTCGAACATATTGGATATATTCCCTTCGATGGTCATTTTGCCGCCCGTCGGCTTATAGATGCCCGCGATGACTTTCAAAAGGGTGCTCTTCCCCGCGCCGTTGTGCCCTATGATCGAAACGCGCTCCCCCTCGCCTATCGTGAGGTTGATGTGATCGAGCGCGTGCACTTTCGCGTTCTGAAACTTGTTGAATTTGTTGCTTCCGGGGACGATAATGTCTTTCAGCCGTCTTTCTCGCCAGACCCTGAAAACGAGGTCCGTATCTTCCAGTTTGATTATGCTCATGTCGCCCTCACAATTTGAAATTGATTTGCCAGCGGCACTTATTGACCATTGCACAGCCGATCGCAAACATGGCAAGCGCAATGGCGATCGCGATCAGATAATGCTCTACGGGAAGCATATTGCCCAAAAGCGGCTGTTTGACCACGTCTATGATATAATAAAGCGGATTGAACTGATAAATAAACGCAAAATTTTCCCCTAGCTGCGCAGGGCGGTAAATGATGGGCGTGATGTAAAAGAGCGCCTGCAATGCGAGCGATTGCAGGGGCTGATAGTCGCGCACGTAGAGGTTCGCGACCGACGCGAACTGCGCCATCCCCCAGCAGAAGAAAAACATGATCACAAGCCCCGGGATCACCATCAGCATCTCGGGCCCGAACGCCTGGGGCTGCAACACGAGGAAAACGACGTAGAACGCCATGATCCCGTACAGCAGATTGATGAAAGCGACGCAGACCGTCCTGAGCGGAAAGATCTGCGGATTGACGCTCAGCTGTTTGAGATAGCCTTCCGCATAGATGAAGGAAGTATTCCCGCCTTCCGCGCATCCCGTGAAGAATGTCCACGGCGTCAGCCCCGCGAACAGCATGGGGATGAATACCTTGATGTCCTGATTGAAAAGAAGCGCATACACCGTGCCGATGATGACGGAAAGCGCAAGCGGCGTGATGATCGACCAAAGCACGCCCAAAAGGGATCGCCGATATTTCGCCTGCAGATCGCGGTTGACGAAACTGGTCAGTATATAGCGGTCATGCCAGATCCCGCCGAAAAAACTCTTTGTCATTTCTTCCTGTTCTCCTTGGCGCCGCAAAGGGCATTCCCCTCGCGCGCAGAAGTTCTATCGTTCTTTGCCTAGCCGCGCCGCCGCGCGGTTTCAATTCATTCTTTTGCTGCGGCGTTGAACCCGCCGAATACGTACAAGACCTTAAAAAAGAACGTCTCCGCGCCTCTCTGGCGGTAAGCCCTGCTCTTTGCCGCATAGCAGAACCGTGTACAAAAATTCTTGCGCGAAGACAGGAACTTTTCCAGTTCCTGCGCATATGCCGCCTTCATCTGCGCGGAAAAGACGCCGTAAAAGGCTTCCAGCTGGCGCGCCATGGTGCGCGAACGGTCGGCAAACAGATACCGCACCCGCCGCATCAGCTTCCCGAAGGGATTTCCCGACGCGCCCACGGCGTTGGCGCCGTGCTGGCGGTAGACGACCTGCGGCTCCGTGTCGTAAATGACGTCGCCGAACGCCGTCGCGGCGAGCAGGATCCAGTGATCGTAACTCATCAGCCCCTCTCTCCGGGAACCTTTCAGCTTTCTGAGAAGAGCGGTGTTAAACACCATCGTATGCCCCGAACACAGGCACTCGAACATCGCGTTATAAAAATTGACGGGCTTTTTCGGGTAGCGAAGCGTCTTTCTCTTTTCCAAAGTTTCGTCCGCAAGGCACAAAACGCCCGAATACAGCAACGGACGCTCCCCCGTCCCGCCCTTGCGCGCCAGAAGCGAACACGCACGCACAAACTTGAAGGGAAGCCATACGTCGTCCTGATCGCACAGGGCATAATAATCGTATCCTTCTTCCGCACCTTCCAGAAGTTCGAAAAAGCTGCGGTTGTAGCCGACGTTTTCCCCGAAGATCACCTCGATGCCGTATTTTTCGCGGTATTCAGAGAGGATCTTCGCGGTGCCGTCGGTCGATCCGTCGTCGCGCACGCGCAAGGTAAATGCAAAATCACCTTCGAGCACGACGAGGCTCTCCAACTGTTCCCGCAGATATTTTTCGCCGTTGTATGCGGAAAGAAGAATGAGTATCCGTTTTTTATCTGCCTGCGCCATACGCCTTTCCGAGGGCTATCTGCCCGAACCGTACATCTTCTTATAGTACTTCATATAACTGCCGCTGAGGATGTGCTCCCACCATTCCTTATGCGTCAGATACCAGTCCACCGTCCTGCGGATGCCGTCGTCGAATCGGGTGACGGGCTCCCAGCCCAGTTCGTTTCTGATCTTGGTCGGGTCGATCGCATAGCGCAGATCGTGTCCCGCGCGGTCTTTCACATAGACGATCTCACCCTTGCCGAGGATGGAAACGATCGTCTGTACCACTTCAAGATTGGTCTTTTCGTTGTGCCCGCCTACGTTGTACACTTCGCCGACCCTGCCCTTGCGCACGATCAGGTCGATCGCGGAACAATGGTCTTCGACGTACAGCCAGTCGCGCACGTTCGCACCCGTGCCGTACACGGGCAGCGGCCTGCCGCCAAGCGCACTCGTGATCATCAGCGGAATCAGCTTTTCGGGGAAATGATACGGCCCGTAGTTGTTGGAACAGCGCGAGATCGTGACGGGCGTGCCGTATGTCCTGAAATAGGCGAGCACCAGAAGATCCGCCGAAGCCTTGGACGCCGAATAGGGCGAAGAGGTATGCAAAGGAGTCTGTTCGGTGAAGAACAGATCGGGTCTGTCCAGCGGAAGGTCTCCGTACACCTCGTCGGTGGACACCTGATGATAACGCGCCGTGCCGTATTTCCTGCACGCGTCCAAAAGCACCTGCGTGCCGAGAATGTTCGTTTTCAGAAAAACGGACGGATTGCTGATGGACCTGTCCACATGGCTCTCCGCCGCAAAATTCACCACCGCGTCGGGGCGCTCTTTGTCAAAGATGCCGTCGATCGCGCGGCGGTCCGTGATGTCCGCTTTATAAAATGTGAAACGCGGGTCTTTGAGCGCCTCTTCCAGCGTTTCGAGATTGCCCGCATACGTAAGTTTATCGACGCATACCACCTTGTCTTCGGGGTATTTGCCGAGAAGATAATAGACGAAATTGCCGCCGATAAACCCGGCGCCGCCCGTAACCAGAATTTTCATTTTCTCTGTCCTGTCATTCCCTCTGCGAAGGCGCAAAAAAACGCGCCCTGCAAAAAATTATTTTTCATTCCGCCGCGTTCCGCGGCGAAACGGGATCGTGTCTTCTCCCGCCGCGCCGAGCGCGGCGGGAGAAGATCTTGTCTGCCCCTGCATCAGTACGGGATAAAAGTCAGGCTGTTTCTTTCCGCGCCTTACGCGGAGCGAAAACCTGTCTGCACCCTGCCGCGGCCCGCGGCGCAAAGACTCTCAGAAATATCTCTTTTCGGGGTCGAAATACGGCGCGTCTTTGTCCTTGTCGGACAGGACGGGCTCGTCCACCCCCCAGACGACGCCGACGGTCGGGTCGTTCCAGCGGACGCTCCCTTCGCTCGCCTTGTTGTAATAGTTGTCCGCCTTATAGAGAAATTCCACGTCGTCCGTCAGCGTCACGAATCCGTGCGCACAGCCGCGCGGAATGAGAAGCTGGCGGAAATTTTCGGCGGAAAGTTCCACGCCTACCCATTTGAGATAGGTCGGGGAATCCCTGCGAAGGTCCACCGCCACGTCCATGACGGCGCCGCGCGCACAGCGCACGAGCTTCGCCTGCGCCCATTCCCCCGTCTGAAAATGCAAGCCTCTGAGCGTGCCCTTTTTCGCTGAAAAGGAGTGGTTGTCCTGCACAAAATCGTAAAACAGGCCTTCCCTTTCCATGGCGGACTTGTTCCAGCTCTCCATGAACCAGCCCCGCTTATCGCCGAATACGGCGGGTTCTAGGATGCAGACCCCTTCCACTTGCGTTCTGATGACTTTCATGTTTCTCCTCAATAGATGATCTTGCCCTGCAAGACGCTTTCAAGATGTTTTCCGTAATTGGAATTTTTACACGAAGCGATCACGCTTTCCAACTCTTCTTTGCCAATCCAGCCGTACCTGTACGCGATCTCTTCGGGCGCGGATACGACGATGCCCTGCCGCTCTTCGATGGCGCGGACAAACCCCGCCGCTTCGTACAGGCTTTCCACCGTGCCCGTGTCCAGCCACGCAAAGCCCCTGCCGAGCAGTTCGACGTTCAGGCTCCCGTCTTCGAGATACGCTTTGTTGATGTCGGTGATCTCATACTCGCCGCGGGACGAACGCTTTACTTTCTTCGCATATTCCACGACGCGGTTGTCGTAAAAATACAAGCCCGTCACCGCGTAATTGGATTTGGGGTTTTTCGGTTTCTCCTCTATGGAGACCGCCTTGAAATTTTCATCGAATTCCACGATGCCGAAACGGCAAGGATCGCTGACATAATAGCCGAACACGGTCGCCGTCCCCTTTTCCGCCTCTTCCGCGGCACGGCGCAGGATCTTTTTCAGTCCGTTTCCGTAAAAGATATTGTCGCCCAGCACCATCGCGCAGGCGTCTTTGCCGATGAACTCTTCCCCGATGAGAAAAGCCTGTGCCAGCCCTTCGGGCTTTTCCTGCACCTTGTACGAAAGATGCACGCCGAACTTTTCTCCGCCGCCGAGCAACGCTTCGAAATTCCCGATGTCGTGCGGGGTCGAAATGATCAATATATCCCGAACCCCCGCCATCATCAGCACGGACAACGGATAATAGATCATAGGCTTGTCGTAGATCGGCAAAAGCTGTTTGGAAGTGACGATCGTAAGCGGCGAAAGACGCGTACCCGCGCCGCCCGCCAATATGATACCTTTCATGCAGTTTCTCCCGCTCGTTTACCTCACGGATGAGCGCAAAAGTTTTTATTCATTTTAGCACATCGGACATACAAAGTCAATCCTTTGCAAAAATAACTTACCTTCGTACAAAAATAGGGAAACGATATTCTACATACTTTCATACATTCGCCACCATTTTTAACATAAAATTCACCTTTTTCTATAAAAAACCGTGTTAAATAAGTTGCCTTGCCTGCACATAAATGATATAATGGACGAGCATTTGAAAGAAGATGTTCAGGCCGCAGGAAACGGCCGCGCGTTCGGCATCACACGAGATCGGCGCAAAAAGAAAAGCTTTTTGCCTTTGCAACACAGGAACAACGAACGCTTTTCGCAAAAGAACGCAGTTCATGCGCACATCACCCTCGTTCCGCAGAACGCGGAACAGACACAGACCGCATTCGTTCCGCAGGGCGCGGGACGCCGCACACGGAGATAAAATGAATAAAGCATACATTCGGTTCAAGTATACCGTCGATTTTCTGATCGCGCTCATCGCGCTCGTCGCCGTAAGCCCGATCATGATCGCCGTCGCGATCGCCATCAAAGCGGAAGACGGCGGCAAAGTCATGTTCAAACAGCTCAGGACGGGAAAACAGGGCAAAAAATTCTATTGCTACAAATTCCGTTCCATGCGCAGCACCGAAGTCAAATTCGACAAAGATCACCCCGTCATTTCCGACAAAAACGCGAACGTGACCAAAGTGGGCAAGATCATCCGCAAATTTAAGATCGACGAACTTCCTCAGCTTCTCAACGTGCTGAAAGGAGATATGTGCTTCATCGCACCCCGTCCCCTTCTTCCCGTTTATGACTCCGACTATAAAGACTGGGAACTTCTCAAATTCGAAATGCGCCCCGGCCTTACAGGGCTCGGTCAGGTGAACGGCAACGGCTACCTCTCCATCGAAGACCGCAAGTATTACGACGCTTATTATGTGATGCATGCCTCCCTTCTCATGGACATCAAGATCATTCTCAAAACCATCGCCGTCATCTTCAAAGGGGAAGAAAAATTTTTACACCCCGTCACCGAAAAACAATACGCCGCCCTCAAACGCGAGATCAAGATCAAATATTCTTCCAATACCATTATCTGCGCGGAACTCAAATTACAGGGCGCAAATAAATAACGAGGCAGACGGATGGAAAAAGACAACAGACGCAAGATCATACACATCATCGGCAATGCCCGCATCGGCGGCGTTGCCGCTTTTTTATTGAATTATTTTGGCAACATCGACAGAGAAAAATACCGTTTCGATTTTGTGACCTACGGCGAGAGCGAATTTGACGAAAAAGCGCATGCCATAGACCCGTCGTCCCGCATATTTTACATCACGCCGCTGGACAAGAACCCCATTAAAGCCATGCGCGAACTCAAAAGGATCTTCCGCTCGGACGACTACTGTGCCGTACACTCGCACATGACCACCCTTTCGGCTTTTGCGCTCCCCCCCGCCGCGCGCGCGAAGATCCCCGTCCGCATCTGTCATGCGCACAGCACGTTCGACAAAAATTCCGATCATTATCTCGTCAAGAAACTCCTGCGCCCCTTCGCCGCCGCGAAGGCGACCGCACGCATGGCGTGCGGGAAAAAAGCGGCAGAAAATCTCTACGGCAAAAAGGCAGAACAGGCTTTTATCCTGCCCAACGCCATAACCGCGGAGAGATTTTACTGCACGGACGAAGAACATCTTGCCGCCCGCAAAGCGTTGGGCGCAGAAGGGAAAATCATACTTTTTGTGGGCAGGTTTGTCTACCAGAAAAACCTCTTCTTTCTTCTGAACGCCTTTTCCGTTGCCGCCAAAAAAGAAAAAATGACTTTGGTGCTCGTGGGCGACGGCGCGGACAAAGAAGCGCTGTTCGCGCAGGCGCAAAAGCTCGGCATTCTTGACTGCGTGCGTTTTGTTCCGCCCTGCGACCCCGCGATATGGTACAAAGCGGCGAATGTTTTTGCCCTCCCTTCCCGCTATGAAGGCATGCCCGTCGTTGCGGTCGAAGCACAGGCGGCGGGACTTTTTTGCATCTTTTCCGACGCGGTCACGCGCGAAGCGGACATCGGCGGCAACAGCGTGTTTCTTCCCGCGCGCACGGAGAGCGACGAACTCCTTTGGGCGGAAGAGTTTTTAAAAGACGCGCCGCGGCTTTCAGACGCAAAGAGCGCCGTTGAAAACGCAGGTTTCGACATCGCAAAACAGGCGCATTTGCTCACCGATTTCTATGAGCGCGAACTTATGAAGAGATCCTGATACCCCTTAGACCTGCAAACAACGTGATATCTCTCCCACGACAGGCAAACAGCGAGACATCTCTCCCACGACCCGCAAACCGCAAGGCGCCGCGCAATATGCGCGGCGCCTTCTTCTTGTCGGGGCAAATCATACTTTTAGGTGCAATGCATGAAAAACCGAATTTTACCCTGCGCGCGAAAACTCGCAGCGCACGCTCAAAAATATTCCGCTCCGCACAAACGAATCAGGCCTTTTTCTGCCTCCCGCAAAGACAAAAGCCGCGCAATGAGCACGGCTTTTTGTCATTCTTCGTTTCGCTGTATGTCCTGCGGCGACGGCACAGGCTCGTTTTGCGTTCGGATCTCGGCTCCGTTCTGCGCTTTCCCTGCATCCTTTGCGGGCGGCGCGACGCACTCCCTTTCCGCCAAAAGCAGAAATGCGGAATAAACAAGCGTGGGTAAAATGCGGAAAATATGGTTATCCAATAAACTCATTCCGAGTATGATGCATATTACGGCCACATAAAAAAGACGGTCAGCCGTGACTCCTTTGCGGAAAACCACGATCGCAAATTGTATAAGATGAAATATGAGCGCTCCTATTCCGACAAGCCCGCAGCTTGCAAGCATCTGGATAAACAGATTATGATACATATCGGGGAAGAGCCAGCTCTCGATCCCGTAAGACCAGTCGGGAGCGATGGGTTCATAGAAACCGACGCCGAAAATCGGGGCGCGCAGGAAATTTCTGAGTCCGTTCTTCCAAATGAAAAATCTTCCGGAGGAATCAAAGCCTCGCTCAAAAAAGACGATAAAGACCTGCTTGATCTTATCCATGAAAATACCCGCTGCCAACAGTGCCGCAATGACACACACGACATTCATAACGCGGGCAAATTTACGCACGGGCGATTTTTTTACGCTGAGGTAGATCGCCATTGCAACGAGCGCTGCGCCGCCGATAAGAGCCGCGGTACGGCTGAGCGTGAGCAAAACTCCGCAGTATGCGGCGAATCCGTATATATAAAACAGCCAGCCGCGGCGCACTTTCATGCTCAGATAAAAACAGGCAGGCATGAAAAACGCCAGATATCCGCCGATGTTGTTGCTCATGCCCCAGCCTGCGATCAGCTTATCTTTATCGATGGAACCGTTTTCCACCGCACCGTCAAAAAGAAAGATCTTGCAAAGCTGTATGAGGATCACGCCGATCGCGATCGCCATCACTTCTGCCACATACACGCCGATACCCTCGCGACGGTTCAGCGTTTGAAAAAAGAACACATATAAACCGAAAAACGCAAAAATGTAGATAACGCCCAGAAAGAGATCGGAAGCTTTCCATGCAGAAAAAAAAGCGCCGTTGGTCAAAAACGCCACGCATATTGCACATATGCTCCATTTATAAGCGCTCTTTTCTCTGAAAAAATTGCGCTCACCCCGCCAAACGATCATGCGGTATACAAACGCCGCAAGGACAACCGCCCCAAGAACTCCCAGGATCACAAAGATATATGTGCTGTTCAAAAAATCAGAATTATACGGCGGCTGGGGCGTATGCTTCCAACTCATGCCGAAGACCGTAAGCACGAGCGGCACAAAGATCGGACGCGTATCTTCCGCAAAAATACAGACAAACGCCACGATCAAAGCGGTCAATATAAAAAAAGGAATTTCCAGCCCCAAAAAAGACGACAAGAGCGCGAACGCCGCAAAAACGGCGGGGAAAATCGGCCCGTCAAAAAAATGGAGTATACTGCGCATGGCGAGGGTGTTCGTCAGCGCCTGCGTTTTTTCTTTCAGCATGATCTGCCTCCCGCTTTCACGGATTCACACACGGCGGATCAGATATCTCCGTGCGCTTTGCTCAAAGATTATACTCTTTTTTTTTGCAAAAGGCAACGATATCGACGCACAGGGCTGTAATTGCAGCCTTACTGCGCGCAGAAAGTTTTTCCAGATAAGTTTTCTTTGCATCCCTTCCCGTCGTTCCCCCCGCCGCGGCGTCGCTCGCCTTAACAGCGCAAGGCACCGACCGCCGTATGCACGCCCCCTTTTCAGATGCAGGCCCGCAAAAAATTCCGCGCCCGAAAAGGCTTCCGTTGCGGCGATGCAAAACCCTTTCAACGCGCTATGCGGCGCGGCAGGATCGTCCCTTTTCCTGCGCGGTAAGATTATGCTCCGACAAGTTCCCGATACAGCGCAACGAGGCTTCCCACCGTTTCCCCGTAACTTTTTGTACCGCCCGCAACGCCGTTGGATTTCAAAAACAGATCGTTGAAAAATGACGAGATCTCGTCAATGATCCCTTCATATTTTTTATAATGTGCGGACGCATTGGCAAACTCTTTTTTGATCTCGGGCGACAGCGTCTCGTACAAAACCGAAAAGTTATCCTCGTCCAGCGCGTTGAGAAGGCGCGCAGCCGCGTTCATAAGACCGCTGTAACGAATATAATCATCTTCCGAACGGATACACAATACATAGGACACAATATTCGCCTCATTTTCGCGCGAGACCCCCTTCGCGTGCGCCATTTCGTGCGCCATCGTCGAAGGCAGTTCATAGGAAGGGATATCCGTATTGACGTTTGCTTCGGCAAAAAACGGAATATAAATACCCGTTATCCCGAGATAACTCATCGCGACGGAAAGCCCGACCTCCTTCGGCCGTACTTCATAAGAGGCGAAATAATCGCACAATGTATTATACTCTGCGTTGAGTTTATCTGCAAGTTCGGAAAAAGAACAGGCGGCAAGGATGTTACCCGACTCGTCTCTTTCCAGCTTTTCGGAGAGCGCATTCAGCTCGCCGATATAATACTGCGCGGCCAAAAAAACACTCTCCTCGTCGGCGGAAATCTCCGTAAGCCCCAGTGCGGAAACAGCAGATTTTCTCTCGTACAACGGCGCATACATCAGCCCGAAAGCGAGCAAAACGGCCAGGACGGCAACGGCAAGCCGATACAACCAACGTGCCGCGCGGGCATAGCTCTTTTTTGCGAGCAATACGATCAACCCGGCCGCCAGCACCACACCGCCCGCGATCAGAAGAACCGCCGCGCATTCGTACAGTGAGGCGGGGAGGAAATTGGTGATGCTCCCCACGAGCGCAGTCAGCCAACGCGTGATCCCGCGCGCAAACATATATTCCGCGAGAAACGGAATATCGGCGAGAACAAAAATAAATGTGACACACAGTGCAAGTATGCACAATTTCTGCACGCGCGGCATTTTTTTTCGGGAAACACAGAGCGACTTCATACGTTTATTATAGCACGGAGCGGCGCCTTCGGCGACAAAATCTCATAAAAAGTTTGTGAAAGTTTTCATCGGGACACTTTTTTACCGCAAAGCATATGATAAAAGAGGCGCATAAATCCGCGCCCACTATCTTTGCTTCAAAGGAGTTTCTTTTTATCTCTATTTCTCAAAACCTGACCGAAGATCAGACCTGCCCTTCCGTTGCGTATCAGATGTCGTCCGTATGCGTCCCCGTCACCGTCACGCCCTATGCGAAAACCGGGCTCACCGTGACAAAATGCTGCGGAAACGCTGTGGTTTCGCCCGGCATGGCGCTTTGCGACGGCGTCAAAAACGGCAGCTGCGTCTTTACGATCAGCCAGAACATCTGCGTGGCCGTTCCCGTCGAATTCGGCGCGACCGCACAGGTGGGCGACGCCTACGTCAACTGCAACGGCGCGACCGCCGAGGACATCTGCACCGACTGCGCGCAGGCGCCCGTACAGCCTGCCGTTCCCGATACGACGGTAACGGGCGGCTGAAAAGCATTGCCCCTTTCCTCTCTGAAGCCGCGCCGCATCGGCGGCGCGGCTGAAACGGGGAGGGCCCAAACGCCATTCGGCGCCCGACGCGGCGCCGTTTCGGCGGCGGGTCTGTTTTTTGTTTTATACGCCGCTTCGGCAATGTTCCTGCAAATGCGGCAAAAACCGCTGTGCACATAAAAAGCGCCCGTTCCGACACGATCAGCCCGAACGTTCCCGCCTTTCCGTTTTGCTTTGAAAACGGTTGCCCAAGATCAAGCCGGATGTCTCAAAACCTTACAAAAAAAGGACTGTTTTGCAAAACAGACCCTTTTCTCGTTTCGGTAAATTCATGCGCCCTCTTCCGTCTTTTCAGCGATCTGACCTCCGCAGTCGGTGCAGAACTTTTCGTCATCCTCCGCCATTTTGCCGCACTTGGTGCAGGCGCGATACCGAAAAATGATCTTTCCGCCGCATTCGGGGCAGAATTTTTCATCAGGATCCGCTTTGCGGCCGCACTCAGAACAAAAACGAAACGCCTCTTTCGCCTTTGCGGCAGTCTTCTTCGCCTCTTCCTCGGCTGCTTTTTCGTCCTCCTTGCGACGCTTGCGGTCTTCTCCCGCTTCTTTGATGCGGTCTGCCGTATCGTCCGCCAGTTCGCGGGCCTTGTCCTCTGCCGCTTCCTTGGCGCGGTCTGCCGCTTCTTCCTTCACATTGCCGAAAAACTGGGAGATCCCTTTTTTCAGACTGTCAAAAAAACTCATTCTACACCCCCTTTCTGATTCCCTTTTAAGATAAACCCGCCTGTTTTTACGAAAGGGAATTGCCGCATACGGCAATCCCCTTTCCTCACTGTTCTATACCATTACTTTCTGGGATTTTTGATATTTGCCTGTACAAAGGTGTTACTTTGAAGGGCAAATAGTCTATATACTTTCGCAAAACTTTCCAATTCGGATGATACTTCGATTGATCGTCATACCATTGCAACTGATTTTCAAGAGCAGACAACTGCGCTTCATGTTCCGTTGAAACTCGGCCATAATAAACAATTGTCCTTTCCCTTTCTCTGTCTGCCAAAATAATATCTTTGGGCAATATTAGTTTGTTAGTACCAGAAACTTCCATATTCTTACTCCTTTGCTATGCAGCTATTATATTTTTATAAGGTCAAGTTTTCTAAGCTGTAAAATCAGAAACAATCCCGTAATCTTTCATCAGCCTTTCTTTAACAGCGATATACTCTCTTTCGCTCAACAACTTGTAACGCAATAATTTTTGCAACATAATCAACTGCATGCTATACCGCATAAGTCTGCCGCACTGTTTTGCACCAATGTTTCCTGTGCATTTCATATTGTTCTGTTCCATCGAAAACCTCCTTCAAAAATAAAAAGGAGGGCCTGATTGCATTTCGCATATCAAACCCTCCATGTTAGCCAACGGATTATGATTTATTCTATTTAACAATTCTGAATTGTTTTCTAAACAGCAACGGCAAATCCTTTGAAGAAATTATACCTTCACTTATCGAATATACCCTTACCCCGTTCGATTCCAAAAACATAATTTCTGCCGTGATTTCGACGGGAGTTTTCCCAAACGCATTGATTGAAGGAACAAACAGCACTTCGTAGTCTTTCCATACAGCGTGGCGTCGAATCGTTCCCAAACCTATCGTGTCCTCTGGTTCATACAATTTCTTACCAACGGAATTTATTGTCATAACAATCTGAATATTCCTGTTGCCATACATATTAAAAAAGACCTCACGCTGTTGCGCGAAGTCCTCGTGTTTACCCGTCTCCGACCACAACAGCAAAATTGCACGTTCTTGCATATTCTGCCTCCATGATGCTCATGAATTTAACAGCAAGCGGATTTTGTAGTTAGCCGATCATTGAACTGTTATTCAAATTGTACTGATATTATACCTCATCTTTGCGTACTTGTCAATAATATATAGCAATATTGAACCTAACAATTTTTATGCCGCTTCGATTTCACGACTTGTTCTCCGTTCCTCCACTACATCAGCTAAATCTTCTGCTTCATCGAACGAATCCGATATTGCACCGATATTCAGATCAAGCTCATCAAAAATCTCAGAAGGTTTCGATATCCTATATTTTGACGGATTATTTTCGCCGGCCTTCACCATACGCAAATACCGTTCTTTTTCCGCCATAACCGCATCATAAGTATCCTTGTTGACTTTTCCTTCTTTGTACAACATCTCTAAAAGCAAATATGCAATATACTGATGGTCTATCTTTATTTTTCTCATTGATTTCTCTCCTATAATTTATATTTTTGTCCCAAAATTTTTGTCTCAAAGGTGCCTTCAAAAACGATACAATTTATATTTTCAATTATCCCTACATTATTTCCCTGAAATCGGTATTGCCCGACCATAGGTTACCTAAAGAAATCAGCGCAAATACTTTCGACAAATTACCGCAAATCTCTTCGGTAAAATGCCACAAATTACTTCGTCAAAATGTCGCAAATCTCTTCGTTTCTCTTTACATTCCTAACTTTTGCTGCTATAATATTAATAGAGGTACGGTATGGAATATAAGAAGCGAATTATCGATGATGAACTTGACTTAAAAATGGAAGCATTCGGTGCAACTCTGATCGTTGGACCCAAAGGCTGCGGGAAAACCACGTCTGCAAAACAAAAAGCTAAGAGCTTTGTTGAATTTCAAGATGAGGAACAGCGAGAAAATCTGCTCGCCGTCGCTGAAACTGCGCCATCCAAACTTCTTATCGGGGATAAGCCTCGCCTTTTTGATGAATGGCAGGATGCGCCGAAGCTGTGGGGTGCCATCCGAAAATCTGTAGATGACCTCGGAGAAAACGGGCTGTATATCCTCACGGGCTCTTCCTCAAAGGAGGTAGATACCCCTCACACGGGAACACTTCGTATCAGCAAACTAAAAATGTATCCCATGAGTCTCTATGAAAGCGAAGAGTCCAACGGGACTGTATCGCTTTCGGAACTTTTCAATCATCCAGAACATTTTGACGGTTGCATTTCTAAACTGTCTATCGATGGTCTCATTTTTGCCATTTGCCGCGGCGGTTGGCCGCACAGTCTGTCTAACAAAACTGACCGCGCAAAATTGGAAGTTGCCAAAGACCTGTACAGACAGACCTACTCTACCGACATCAGTAACATAGACAATACAAAACGCAATCCACGCTGGGCACAGGAAATTTTACGTTCTTATAGTCGCAATCTCTGTACGCTTGCAGAAACTAATACGATTTTGGGCGATGTAAAGAGCAATTTTGATATAGGCCAAACTACTTTTCACGACTATATTCAAGCGTTGGAAAAACTCTATATCATAGAAGATATCGACGCTTGGTGTCCCGCTATTCGCTCCAAGACGGCAATTCGCTCTTCTAAAAAGCGCAATCTAATCGATCCCTCCATCGCTGTCGCGGCTTTAGGTTTGTCCCCGCAATACTTTAATACCGATTTCAAGACGCTGGGTTTTCTGTTTGAATCTCTGTGCATCCGCGATCTAAAAATCTACTCGTCTGCTTTCGATGGCGATATGTGCTATTACCGCGACCGTTATGGCTTGGAGGCAGACGGGGTTCTCCGCCTGAACGACGGCAGATATGCTCTTATCGAATTCAAACTCGGTGCAAAACAGATCGAAGACGGCGCGAAACATTTACTTGAATTTGAACGGCTCATCAACCAATACAATCAAAAAGAAAAACAGTGCCCGTTACGCCTTCCCGACCTGAAAATCGTTATTACAGGAACAGAATACGGATATAAGCGTCCGGACGGTGTGTTTGTCATTCCGATCGGCTGTCTGAAAGATTAAATGACTATTTGAAAAATTAACTTCTATCATTTTCTCATCTACTCTTCTGCGGTTGCCGAAAGGCAACCGTTAGTTTTATCCTGTCTCGTTAAACAATTTCTACTTCCTCCTCTGTTTCGTCCAACACCTCTATTTCCGCCTTTTCCGGCTCTGCCTCGTTATCCAACACAATCGGAGCTTCTTCTTTGTTCAAATCAAGTTCGGCATCAATCGCCGAGAGTTCTGCTTGCAGGCTTTCGACTTCTTCTGCATACTCAAACGGCTTTTCCACCTCTATTTTTGCCTGTTCAAGTTTTGCCTCTTCATCCGCCCTTTCTTTTTCTGTAGAACTGATTGACTTTTCAAAGCCGTCCGTTTCGTTCTCCAATCGAGTGATTGCACCTATTCCACTGTCACCAATGCCAACCTTATATTCGTTTGCTCCGACAAGTTTTACATTTGACATATAAAGGCCGTTTTCCATTGCCACCAATCTGAACCCGCGGAACATACCGATTGTTTTCCCGACATATTGCTGCGACTTCAAGACACGAACTAACAATTCACCTGCATCTTTACGTTCGGCAAACTTTTGCTTCCCGATTTGAATCAGGTCGTCTTTATGAGCGTCACGCAATTCTATATCCTGTTTCAAATTTTCTTTTCGTCG